>DATLGO010000029.1 GCA_035540375.1 Candidatus Thermoplasmatota archaeon | reverse complement strand
GAACCCCGCTTATCGCGCCTGCGGGGCGGATCACGCTTACCGTCAGGTCGTCCATAGCCCCTATGCGTGAAACCCGCAACCTTGAAACCATGACCGCGACGGGCAGAAGGAAGGCGCGCGGGCGGGCGACGGCCATCGTCGTCGTGATGGTCGCGGGGGCCCTCGCGACGGCGGCGCCTGCGGTTGCCCAGCTCGGCGACCTGGGTATCCTCGCCTTCGGCGACTCCGAGGTTTCCCGCTTCCTCGACGACATCCAGGGCGACATCCGCGACGAGCGCGAACGCATCCTCGACATCGACCGGGATGTCGCCGACCTCGAGGATTTCGAGCGCGACCTGCGCGACGACCTGCGCCGGACCGCGAGCGAGCCCACGCGCGACCGCATCCGCGACCGCATCGCGGACGTCAACGACGCGATCCGCATCCTCGAGGATCGCCGCGATGCCCGCGAGAACCGGCTCGACGCGCTCGAGGACCGCCGCGACGACGTGCTCGACGCCTTCGGCCTCGACCTCGGCCGCAGCGCCGACGTCGACCTCCGCGACTTCGGGAGCCTCGACCGGGTGACCGACGTCGCGAGCGAGGCGACGCGCGACATCCGCGACATCGACCAGGACATCGCGGACCTCGAACGCCGCGAGGACGAGCTTCGCCGCGACCTCCGCCTCGTGGAGAACGAGCGCACGCGCGACCGGATCCGCGACCGCATCGACGACATCGACCGCGCGATCGACATCCTCGAGGACCGCCGCGACCGGGTCGAGGACCGCCGCGACGCGGCCCTCGACGTCGTGGACGACCTCTTCGGCGGCGGCGTCAGTCGGACGCTTCGCGACTTCGACCGCATCGATCTTGGAGGCGCCGGCCTCTTCGGCGACCGCATCGACCTCGAAGACCGCCTGCTCCTTGAACTGGCGTTCGGGTGATCGAAGCGGCGGGCGACGACCGTCAAGCACGATGCGCGCGCAAGCCCCGTTCATGCATGCGAACGTCGTGAGACTCCGCTACAAGAGCGAGGCGGACGTCGAGAAGGGGGTCAACGAACTCAAGGGCCTGGCCGAGGAGCTTCCGGGGATGCCCGGCTTCCAGAGCTTCACGCTCGTCCGCACGGGGGAGAAGGAGACCCTGCATGGGGTCCGGTTCACGAGCGAGGAGGACGCTCGGCACGCCCGCGAAGCGCTCCTCCTACCTCGCGAGCGATCCCGAGCCGCGGACGGGGCATATCCTGCACGAGCTGTGAGGCGGTCGGGCAGAAGGCGCCCCGGCGGAGCGACTCGCGCGCGGGGTCGAAACCGCGGTTCATATCGCCCGTCCCGCTTCGCTGAGGCGAAGCGTGGGAGGGGGGATTTGAACCCCCGAGCTCATAGAGCACAGGATTAGCAATCCTGCGCCTTACCAGTCTAGGCTACCCCCACAAAAGGGTCCGAGTGCGTCGGAAAGTGCTTCGCGTATAAAGGGGTTTGTGGCTGCCCCGAGGCTGATTTCCCCCTGTGTACGCATGTCCAAGGCGCCCCTATGGTGCCGGCGACAACGGTTAATACCATCACCGGCAGAGCGGTCGTCGAGCAGGGAAGAGAGCTTATCCTGACTCAAGCCTCCCCCCTCCCCCCTTCTCATCCCTGCTCACTCTCCTGGGTCCCTTCGGGGGCCTTCCCCTGGCAGGCGCAGCGGAGCGGATCTCGCTCGGCGACGCCGCGCCGGCTGGCGCGCCGCGCGAGGGCGTGAAGCGCCTCGCGCGCGGCGCGCACATCACGCACATCACGCACATCGCGCGCGGCGCGCGCGGCGCGCGCCGTGCGGGCGGCGCGCGCCAGCCAACCGCCGGTCCCGGACCCGGTCCCGACGCCCGGACCCGGACCCGAATCCCGACGCCCGACACCCGGACCCGGACCCGGACCCGGTCCCGAATCCCGACGCCCGACACCCGGCCCCGGTCCCGAATCCCGACGCCCGGCGCCCGCCCTGCGCGACCTCCCCCCGCGACCTCGGCATCGCCTTGAAGAAGCGTGGCCGCCTTGCGCGTGCGTCATGTCGCGCCCCGTCACGCCGGACGAGATCGCGGAAGCGGCCGCGCTGGTGAAGCGCCACCTGGGCCACGCGTCGCTGCGGCCGGGCCAGGACGAGGCGCTCGTGCGGGTGCTTCGGGGCGAGGACGTGTTCGCGATCCTCGCGACGGGGTCGGGCAAGTCGCTCCTCTTCCAGCTTCCGGCCGTGCTCTCGCCGGGCGTGACGCTCGTCGTGAGCCCGCTCATCGCGCTCATGAAGGACCAGCTCGACTCGCTTCCCGCGCCGATGCGCGCGGCGGCGGTCGCGGTCACGGGGGAGATGGCGCCGTTCGAGGCGCGGCGCGCGGTGGACGACATCGCGGCAGGGCGGTATCGCCTCGTCTACGCGGCGCCGGAGCGTCTGCGGCAGGCGGGGTTCGTGGCGGCGCTCAAGCGCGCGGGCGTGAAGCGCTTCGCGGTGGACGAGGCGCATTGCGTTTCTCTTTGGGGGCATGACTTCCGCCCGGATTACCTGGCGCTTGCGGACGCTCGGCGGCGTCTCGGGTCGCCCCCCGTGCTCGCGGTGACGGCGACGGCGCCGCCGCGGGTCGCGGAGGACATCCTCGCGCGCCTCGGCGCGATGACGGTGGTGCGCGCGAGCGTGGACCGACCGAACATCCGCTGGGAGGCGGTGCTTGCGCGCGACGCGGACGAGAAGCTCGCGCACGTCGCGACGTTCTGCCGCGACGCCGAGGGGCAGGGCGTCGTGTACGTGTCGAGCCGCGACAAGGCGGACCTCATCGCGGGCGCCCTCGCGTCGCTCGGCATCGCTTCGGCGTCGTACCACGCGGGAATCCTCGACCGCGCGGCCGTGCAGGACCGTTTCATGGCGGGCGAGGTCCGGGTGCTCGTCGCGACGATCGCGTTCGGGATGGGCGTCGACAAGCCGGACATCCGATTCATCGCGCACCACGACCCCTCGTCGAGCCTCGAGGCGTACTATCAGGAGGCGGGCCGCGCGGGCCGCGACGGGCTTCCGGCGCGCGCGCTCCTCGTCGCGGCGCCCGCGGACGGCGCGCAACTCGTTTCGCACGCGCGGCGGGATCTGCCTTCGCTCGACCTTGTCGCGGCGGTCGAGCGGCTCGTCGCGGAGGGCGCGCGCGGCGACTTCGCGGTCGTCGATCCCGCGAAGCTCGACGCGCTCGACCGCGAGGAGGTCCGACCGCGGGTGGCGCTGAGCATCCTTGTCGAGGCGGGCCGGCTCGCGCGGCTTCCGGACGTGCCGCGGACGATCGCGATCGATCGCGCGCAGGATCCCGCGCTCGTCGCGCTCCGGGGCCAGGCGACGGACGTGTTCGCGCTCGCGCCGATCCTCGGGGTCGGGCCCGAGGACGTGGAGGCGCGGCTCGCGGAGATGTCGGATCGCGGCGCGGTCGGGTACGAGACGTGGGATCGCGACCTGCTCTTCCGGCGGGTCGACGCGAAGGGCTCGGTTTCGGAGGTGCTTTCGCGCTACAAGGCGCTCTCGGAGGCCCGCGCGCGCGAGGTCGTCGCCTATGCCGAATCGAAGGGCTGCCGCCGCGCGGCCCTCCGCCGCCATTTCGGCGACCCGGACGTGCCGGCGACGTGCGGCGCGTGCGACCGGTGCCTCGGGCTCGCGCACGTCGCGGACGCGCGGATCGCGCCCGACGACGCCGCGGTGCGGCGCGCGATCCTGGACGCGCTCGGGAGCCTGCGCGGTCTCGGCGAGGCGAATCTCGTGAAGATGCTGCGCGGCGATACGTCGGGCGGCGATTGGCTCGCGTCGAAGCCGGGCTTCGGCGCGCTCGCGCTGCGCTCGGACGCGGCGATCAAGGGCGCGCTGAAGCAGCTGGCGGCCGAGGGCGCCATCCGGAAGGAGACGCTCGCGCACGGCGGCGAGACGTGGCGGCTTGCGCGCGACGGCGACCCGAAACCTGTCGCGAGGCCGCCGTCGCGAGGCGCGCCGGCCGCCGCGCACGAGACCCTCGCGGAGCCGCGCGAGCGCGCGCCGCGCGCGGAGGTGCCCGCGGAGGCGGCGCCGCTTCTCGAGGCCCTCAAAGCGTGGCGCGGCAGGCTCGCGCGCGAGGCCCGGGTGCCCGCGTACGTGATCGCGAGCGACGCGACGCTCGAGGCGATCGCGGTCGCGCGTCCGCGCACGGTGCCCGAGCTCCTCGCGGTGAAGGGGATCGGCCCGAAGAAGGCCGAGATGTTCGGCGAGGACATCCTCGCGGTCGTCGCGAGCGCGCCGTGATCAGGTCCCCGCGAGGCGACCGATCACGTCGCAGTCGCGCACGGTCTCGTCGCGGGTTTCGCCGCCGGACGCGTGCGCGATCGTGAGCCACTCGTGGCAGACCTCGAACGCGAAGCCGTTCGTCCCGACGGGGAGGAAGAGGTAGTCGAACGCGTAGTAGCGGCCCGTGTCGACGGGCGCCCCGAGGCCGCGCATCGCGATCGTGGCGTTCCCCGTCACGAACCAGAGCGATGGATCCCGCACGGTCGGCGCGCCCATGAGACGGGGGAGCGGTTCCGGCGGGATCGATTCGCCGTTCCCGAGGACGGCGGGCTGCGGCGTGCCGAGTCGATCGGTGACCATGACGCCGGGGCCCCAGTCCGGGATCGGACGGTAGGTGAGCTGCAGGAGCGTCTGTGGCCCGAGGGTGTGGTTCTGCGCGTTCACGCCCCAGACGGGCACGAACTCGGGGAAGCCGCCCACGTAATCATCGGGGATCGGCCGGTTGCCGTGATCGTACGGATCCGCGCTCGCGACGCCGACGAATCCGTCCCCGTTCAGGTCCTTCCAGAGACCCGTCCAGAGATGGAAGCCGAAGTATCCCGATCGCATCGCTGGGGCGCCTTCGTCGGTGCGTCCGAGGAGGGGCGACACGTGCTCGGGCGCGAGGAAGGAGTGCGGCTCCACGGCGAGCGGCACGAGGTCGGCCCACGCGCGGAACGCCTCCTGGTAGTCGGCGAGGCGCCCCTCCGCGGTCGAGGCGCTGCCCGCGCTCGTCTCCTGCGCGTAGCGGGGAAACACGGCCCCCTGCGCGACGCCCACGGGCTCGCTTGCGACCGGCGGCGGCGCCACGGGCGGGAACCGGCAGTTCTGCGGGCAGAAGCCGCGGTTCGGCGAGGCTGCGGGGGTGACGAGGGGGCCCGCGGTGACGGCATACAGGGAGGCGACGGGCCCGGGCGCGACGGCCGCGTGGACGTCGATGTCGACGAGCGTGGTCTCCTTGAGCGTGTAGGGCTTGCCGGTATCGCCGGGCGAGAGGATCGGATCGCCCACGGATTCGACCGTGATGGCCTGCACGAGGCTCCCGTCCAGGAAGACCGTGAGGTCGTACGGCGTGATGCCGCCGGACTGGAAGAGCGGCATGATGTACGTGCCGCGGTGGTAGCTGAAGTCGGGCGCGTCGCTTCCGCCGCTCGAGGTCGACGTCGCGGGCGCGCGGTGGCCGGGCTCGACGTATCCATAGAGCGACTTCGAGGCGAGCGCGAACTCGTTGCCCGCGGGCAGGCCGGGGAGCGTGGGGTTCACGCGGATGCGACCGTCGCCGTCCGCGTCCTTCCACGTTCCGTACCATGCGAAGAAGCGGCCCGCGCCCGGGAGGATGACGTCGGGCGCCTCGCCGCCGGAGGAGCGCCGGAGGTTGCCCTTCTGATCGATGGACGAATCGCGCGCGCCCGTGAACGCGCCGGCGTTCGGGAGCACGACGCCGCCCATGTGATCGTAGAAGCCGTCGAGGATGAGGTGACCGGCCGGGGTTGCGCCGCGATCCGCGTAGGCGACGTCGACGTTGTTGCGCTGGCCGGCGTGGTCGAGCGCGATCCGGTTCGGCTCCTCCGCCTCCCACCTCACGTCGCCGGCGGAGGCGGCGGCGAGCGGCGAGGCGAAGGCCAGGGCGAACGCGAAGGCGAAGGCGGTGGATCTCAAGGGTCAGGTCTCCAGCCGGTCGATGACGTCGCAGTCGCGGACGGGCTCGTCGATCTCGTCGCCGTTCAGGACGTGCCGGATCACGAGGGGTTCCGTGCAGACCTCGATCGCGAAGTTCTGCGTGCCGGTTGGAAGGAAGAGGAATCCGTTCGTCGCGTAGCGACCGGGGTCGACGGCGCCGGCGACCGCGGTGACGGTGACGACCGCGTCGCCCGTCACGTGACCCAGGCTCCTCGGGGGGTCGGAGAGAAATGCCCCCAGCGGGGGGCATCCCGAGGGAGGCGGGATCGTGAACACGCAGAGGAACGGGAGGACGTCCACGGCCGGCGTGCCGGTGTCCCACGTCACGAGGACGCCGGCTTCGCCCCAGCTCGGGACGGGGCGGAACGTCACGACCATCTCGCGCCCTCCGACCGGCGCGGACCCGCGGATCTCGCGTCCGGTCTCGTCGCGCGCGTAGACGCCCAGGTACTCGCCCGCCGAGTCCTCGTAGCGGTCCGCGATGGGGCGGTTTCCGTGGTCGTACGGGTCGCTTCCGACGCGCCCCACGAATCCGTCGTCGGTGACATCGCGCCACAGACCCGTGCGGACCTCGAAGCCAAGGTAGCCGGGAATCATCGCGGGAAGTCCGTTCGCGCCGCGCCCCGGCAGGGGCGTCGCGACGTCGGGCGTGTAGGGATCGTTCGGCGTCGCGTAGAGCGCAATGAGGTCCGCCCATCCGCGATGCGCTTCCCGGAACTCGTGGAGCCGGCCCGCGGCGGAGGACCGGGAATCCGGGTGCGTCTCCTGCAGGTAACGCTCGTAGACGAGCGCGTACGCGGGGCCCACGAGGGGCGATGCGACGGGTCCGGGGGACCATGGGAGGCCGCGGCAGTTCGTGGGGCAGAGGCCCTGGCTCGGCGAGGCGAACTCGTGCACGAGAGGCGCGGCCGTGGCCGCGTAGAGCGCCTCGACGGGGCCGGGCGCGAGCGACGCGTAGATGTCGATGTCCACGAGCGAATCGGGGCGCGGCGTGTAGGGGCGCGCGGGCCCCGAGGGGGCGAGGACGGGATCCGTGACGGTGTCGACGCGGAGCGTCTGCAGGAGCGACCCGTCGAGGAAGACGAGGACCTCGCCGAGGAACTGGGAGCCGCTCTTGTAGAGGCGCAGGAGCGCGGGGCCGGAATCGACGTACGTGAAGTCGGGGTCGGTGGCGGCGGGCCGCGTCTTCGCGGTGAGCGTCGGGCGCGGCCCCGGCTCGACGTAGGAGTAGAGCTTCGCGCCGGGCGTGAGCGTCCACTCGTTGAGGGCGGACGTCGTCGCGAACTCGTCGATGCGGCCATCCTCGTTCTTGTCGTCCCAATACCCGTACCACGCGAGGAAGCGGCTCGCGCCGGGAACGATGAGGGGCGCGGCGAGGCCGCCCGTGGCGCGGCGCGTGTCGCCATGGTTTTCAAAGGTCGAACCCCGGGGGGGTTCACCCCCGAGGACCGAGAGGGGGTATTCGACGCCCGGAACGGCGGCGTGTCCGCCGGTGTTGTCCCAGAAGTCGTCGAGGAGGCGCAGCCCGCCCGGGGTCGCGCCGCGGTCGCGGTACGCCTCGGGGACGCCATTCTTCTGACCCGCGAGGTCGAGGGTCGGCCTATTGGATTCCTCGGCTTCCCATTCCACGTGGCCGTGCGTGGCCGCGGCGGGGGCGAGGACGAACGAGACGATGACGAGCCACGCGACGCTGCGCTGGACGTGCACGGTGAGCCTCCCGCACGACACAGCGTCTCACGGAGCTTGAAGCCTCCCCCGACCCTGGGCGCGGTGACATGTCCCGGCCGGCTTGCGGCGGCGTCCGTCACGAGGGGCGCACGCCGAGGCCGGGCGCCGCGGGGACCGCGATGCGTCCGCGTTCGCCGCGGACGCCCTCGAACGGATCGCGCGCAAGGAGGAGGTTCCCGTCGAGGTCGGCCCAGTCGAGGAGCGGGATGAGCTGCGCGGCGCCCGCGATGCCGACGCCCGTCTCCACGTTGCAGCCGACCTGCGTCCCGAAGCCCGCCGCCCGCGCGGCGAGGATCGCGTCGAGCGCGGGCTTGAGGCCGCCCGCCTTCTGCAGCTTCACGTTCACGCCGCCCGCGAAGCGATGATCGACGAGGCGCGCCACGTCGGTTGCGTCCGCGACGGATTCGTCGACGACGACGGGCACCTCGCTCGTGCGCGAAAGCTCCGCAAGTCCCGTGAGATCGTTCCGCGCGAGCGGTTGCTCCATGAACTCGACGCCGTGGCGGAAGAGCACGGGCGCGAGCCTGCGCGCCTCCTCGCGCGACCAGCCCTCGTTCGCGTCGACGCGCAGGCGGGCCTGCGGAACCGCGCGACGCACGGCGGCGATGCGCGGCTCGTCGTTGCGCGCCTGCCCGAGCTTGACCTTGAGGACGTCGAAGCCGCGCGCGAAGTATTCCTTCGCTTCGCGCGCCATCGTCTCGGGGAGGTCCATCGAGACCGTGAGCGGCATCTCGATCGCCCCGTCCCCGATGCCGTGGAGGGCGCGCGCGGGTTTCCCGGCGCGCTTTCCCCAGAGGTCGTGGAGCGCGAGGTCGACGCCGCATCGCGCGCCCGCGTTGCCGCAGATGTTCGTCGCCATCTCCGCGAGGAACGGGCGCGGATCGTCGGGGTCGATGTCCTTGACCTCCCCGCGGGCCCATTCGAGGAATTTCGCGATGGATTCCTCGCTCTCGCCCGTCACGCGCGCGCTCGGCGTCGCCTCGCCGTAGCCCACGCGGCCCTCGTCGTCGCGCGCCTCCACGATGACGCTCCGCGCCGAGGTCATCGTCCCGGCGCTGATCTTGAACGCCCTCGCCGTGGGCGTGTCGATCGCGCGCCACGTCAGCGCGATCACGCGATCCCCATCCGGCGCCGCTTCGCGCCATGGACCGGCCGCCCGTCCTTCCAGACCCCGCGCGCCTCGGCGGCCCTGAGGATCGCGTCGAGGAGCTTCGGCGCGTCGCCGCGGAAGACGTCCCCCGCCGGAAGCCCCGTCGCGCGCTCGGCCCTGCGGACCTCGTCCGCGTACGCCGCGTCGTCGAGACCCCGCGTCACGAGCGCGAGGCACGCGGCGCGACCCGCGGTCGTCGCCGTGAGGAGCGCCTCGTTGAGCGCGATCTCCTTCGCGGCGTCGTTCTTCGGGAACGGGAAGGCGCTCGGGAACGTGTAGCAGGCGCGCCGCGGCTCGTCGCTCACGACCAGGATGTCGGGAAACGCGCCCATGAGGAGCGACGACGTGACGCCCGCGTACGCGGGATGCGTGATCGAGCCCTGCCCTTCGACGAAGATGATCGTCCGGCCCTGGGCGGCGACGTCGAGCACCAGCTTCTCCACGGTCCCCGCGACGAAGTCGGAGACGACGGCGTCGATCGCGACGCCCGCGTCGGCGCCGATCATGATACCCGTCTGACCGGTCGCGACGAAGCCCGCATCAAGGCCGCGGCGGCGCGCCTCCTGTGCGAGCGCGACCGCGGCCGTCATCTTCCCCGACGAGCAGTCGGTGCCCACGTGCAGCACGACGAGCGCGTCGACAAGTGCGCCTTCGCCCGTCGCGATGCGCTTTTCGGGCGGCGGGCGCCGGACGTCCACGAGCTTCGCCCCGTGCTTCGCGGCGAGGGCCGCGAGCGACGGGTCGTCGCCGAGGAAGAGGTGGAGCCCGTTCAGGATCGTGAGCCCCGCGCCGATCGCGGCCTCGAGATCGGGCCGCCAGAAGTCCGGAAGCCGTCCCCCGACGGGCGCGATCCCGATCGCGAGCGCGTCCGGCTTGAGGTCGAGCCCCTCGCGCACGGAGCCGACGACCGGGATGCCCTTCGCGACCGAGGCGAACTCGCCCGCGTCGCGGCCGGCCTTGGACCGGTCGACGATCGCGACGACCTCGTCCTTCGACCATCCGTCGCGCGAGGACTTCACGAGGACGTGCCCGGTCTTCGACGTGGCGGGGCCCCACGCGTCGTGCGCGAGGACGAGGAGTCGCATGACCCGGCGACGGGGGTCCGGGGGAAAAGGGTTTGCGACGGCTCCGTCGGGCGCGACGCGGCCGCCGTCCGCGACAGGCGCTTCGAGCCACATCCGACAATGTTTAAGGCTCACCTGTCCCTCGCACGCCCATGCCCCCCCGCCGCTCCGTCGCGGCCCTTCTCGTCGCCATCCTCGCCGCCTCCGCCTTGTCGGGCTGCATCGGTAGCCTCGTCCCCTCCACCGGCTTCGGCGCGAACTGGCCCGCCAAGATGGTGGGCGTCGACGCGCTGCACGACCGCGGCCTCACGGGCAAGGGCGTGAAGGTGGCCGTCATCGACACCGGCATCGACCTCAGCCACCCCGAGTTCGCGGGTGTCACGGTCCTCTGGGCCGACCTCGTGAACGGTCGCAGCGACAAACCGTACGACGACAACGGGCACGGCACGCACGTCGCGGGCATCATCGCCGCGCAGGGCGAATGGACCACCTCGTTCTCGGGCTTCTATCTCAAGGGCATCGCGCCCAAGGTCACGCTCATCGCGATCAAGGCCATCGCGGCCGACGGGACGGGCGACGAGAGCAAGGTCGCCGCGGGCATCGACGCCGCGGTGAAGCACGGCGCGGACGTCATCGTGCTGTCGCTCGGCGGCGAGTCCGGCTTCGTGTTCTCGACGGACACCGAGGAAGCGGTGGACCGCGCCGTCGCAAAGGGCGTCTACGTCGTCGCGGCCGCGGGCAACGCGAAGAAGGACCAGACGGGTTCGAGCTGCCGCGTCGCGAGCCCCGCGAGCGTGGACGGCGTCATCGCCGTCGGCGCGGTGGACAAGCGGGCCGTCATCGGCTCGTTCAGCTGCATGGGCTCGTGCAACAACAGCGATCTCGTGAGCCGCGCCCGCAGCCTCGGCGAATGCTCGCGCGGCTACCACGGCGATCCCAACCAGAAGCCGGAGATCGTCGCGCCCGGCGTCTCCATCCTGTCCGCGTGGAAGGAGGGCAAGTACGTCGAGGCGACGGGCACGAGCCAGTCCGCGCCCGTCGTCGGCGGCATCCTCGCGCTCGCGCTCGAGGCCAACAAGGACCTCGTGCGCAAGGACCGCGCGACCGTGATGCGGGTGAAGGACGCCCTCATGGGAACCGCGAAGAAGGTGGGTCCGCTCGAAGGCCAGACGCAAAGCGCTCACGACGCGTTCTACGGCTACGGCCTCATCGACGGCGTGAAGCTCGTCGACCGGCTGCGCCGCTGATCAGTAACGGACGCGCCCGTCCACGACGCGCGCGAACGACGCGAGCGCGTGCGGCTTCGCCGAGCGCGCGTCGAAGATGTCGATGACCTCGTGCCCGGCGGCGAGGAGCGCATCTGCGATGAGCGAGCGGTGGCACCGCCACGGCACGGCCTCCGCGCACATCACGGCCGCGAAGCCGCCATCCCCGAAGGCGAGGAGGTCCTCGAGGCCGCGTTCGAAGGCCTCCGTCTCCATGGGGTCGGCGAAGCCGCGGAAACCGGCATTGCGCCAAGCCTGGTTCGTCGAATCGGGGCGAGGCTTCCGCAGCCCCCCGAGCGCCGGGTCATGGCGGTATGCGAGGCCCCGCCGCTCAAGGGCGGGGGCGAGCGTTTCCCGCGACGACCATGGGACGGTGCGCGAGCGCGGTACCGTCCGGACGTCGGCGACGCGGTCGACGCCGTGGGCGTCGAGGGCGTCGACGAAGGCCTCGAACGGCCGGTTCGAGTGGCCGATGGTCGCGAGACGCACGCGACGGGGTGGGTCGTCCTCGCGGGTCAAGCTTCCGTCTTCTCGGCCATGAAGTGGCGCACCACGCGCCCGTCGCGCTCGCGACGCAGGAGGCCCGCGCCGGCGAGCCGGTTGATGTGCCAGTGGAGGGCCTGGGGCGAGAGGCCGACGAGGCGGGCCGCCTCCTTCTGGCTGAGGCCGGGATGGGCGGAGAGCGCCTTCGCGACCTTCGCGGTGACGTCGTTCCGGAGGACGGCGACCGCCGTGCGCTTCGCGGCGTCGCCCGCGCCGTTCTCGAAGTAGCGTCGGTAGCGGCCGTTGCGCAGGCTCACGACCATGCGCGTCTGCTCGAGGACTTCGAGGTGGTAGATGGTCGTGCCCCAGGAGACGCCCGCGCGCTTCGCGAGGTCCGTCGCGCTCACGCCCGGGTCGGCCTTCACGTGGGCGAAGATGCGCTCCCGCACCGCGTTGTCGAAGACCTCGGAGGGCTGGACGTGCGCGTAGAAGCGCGCGACCGCGACGTGCTTGAGGACGGGCCAGGCCCAGGCGAGGGCGGCAAGCGCGGCGGCAACGACGGCGCCGAACGCGACGGCCTCGGCGGAGGGCGGAGCGAAAGCCTCGGCGGGGACCGCGAGCGAGGCCGCGGCCGCGGACCGGGATTCGGGCGCGACCGTGTCGGAGCGGCCGAGGACGGCGAGAAGGTCCGGGAGACCCACCCGGACGTCGTCGTCCACGGGGGGCAGCCCGGTGGACGTCGGCGCGACGCCCTCCGCGACCACGGCCTGGGCGGCCCCGAGGAGCGCAAGGAATGCAACGGGCGCGGCCCAGCTTCGCCTCGACATGGCCTTGTCAACCGGTGTCAGCGTTAAAAGAGTTCTCGATGCGATGCTTGAGGGTCGGCGCGGATCCGGAACCTTCGGCCGGGGCGCGACCGTCCGGGACGGTGTCACTTCGGCGACGGTCCGGACGTGTACGGTAGGCACCGTCAGAATGTCTCAAGCTTTAAGATAGCGCCGTCGATGGGATCGCCGTCGGGGATCGCGGCCCCCGCTTCCGCCGTCGGACCCCCCCGGTCCGGCCGCGGCGGAAGTGCCTCCCTCTCCACCTCCCGGGCCGCGGTCCCCCGACGCTTGCCTCAGGCCTTCGCGAGCGCCCGCTCGAGGTCCGCCCAGAGGTCGTCCGGGTTCTCGAGGCCGACGCTCAGGCGCACGAGACCGTCCGTCACGCCCGCCTTCCGACGCTGCTTTGCGGGCACGGAGGCGTGCGTCATGCTCGCGGGGTGGCTCACGAGGCTTTCCACGGCGCCGAGGCTCTCCGCGAGCGTCCATAGCCGGACCGACTCCATGGCGCGCGTTGCGGCCTTGAATCCGCCCTTGAGCTCGAACGAGAGCATGCCGCTCGGAAGGCGCATCTGACGCTTCGCGAGGGCGCGCTGGGGGTGCGACGCGAGCCCGGGATAGTTCACACGCGCGACCTTCGGGTGCTTCTCGAGCCGCGTCGCGATCGCGGTGGCGTTCGCGCTGTGGGCCTCCATCCGCACGTGGAGCGTCTTGAGGCCGCGCAGGAGAAGCCACGCATCGAAGGGCGAGAGAACGGGCCCGATCGATTTCGAGAGGAACGCGAGCCGCTCCGCGAGATCCTCGTCCTTCACCGCAACGAGACCGGCGAGCACGTCGGAGTGCCCGCCGATGTACTTCGTCGCGCTGTGCAGCACGACGTCCGCGCCGAGGTCGAGCGGGCGCGTGATGTAGGGGCTCGCGAACGTGCTGTCGACGACCGTGAGCGCGCCCGCGCGGCGGGCGATGGTGGCGAGCGCCTCGATGTCGTTGAGCTTGAGGTTCGGGTTCGTGGGCGTCTCGAGGTAGACCATCTTCGTCTCGGGCCGCATCGCGCGCTCGACGTTCTTGGGATCCGACGCGTCGACGTAGTCGAAGGAGAGCCCGAAGCGCGACGCCACCTTCGAGAAGTAGCGGATCGTGCCGCCGTACACGTTCTCCTCGCACACGACGTGGTCGCCCGCGCTCAGGAGGTGCGCGACGGTGACGATGCCCGACATCCCGCTCGCGAAGGCGAAGGCGCGCGTCGCGTTCTCGAGGCTCGCGAAGCAGTCTTCGAGCGCCTTGCGGGTCGGGTTGCCCGCGCGCGAGTAGTCGAAGCCCTTGGTGACGCCGAGCGACGCCTGCGCATACGTGGTCGTCGGGTGGATGGGCGTCACGACCGCGCCCGTCGAGGGGTCCGGCGCCTGGCCCGCGTGGATGAGGCGCGTCTCGAAGGCGTGCTCCGGGGCGGGCTTCGCGCGGCTCCGTTTCGCCGGCGTCTTGGGCATGGGCTACCCATCGACCGGGGCAGGATGAACGTTTGGGCCGCGGTCGGTCGCGCTACCAGGACGGGCGCGCGAAGGCCTTGAGGAGCAGCGCGAGCCCGACCGCCACGAGGACGAGGGGCCAGTAGGCCGCCGCGTCCGCGAGGACGATGAGACCGAGGACGATGAGCGCCGTCCCCGCGATGAAGCGCCCCCACAGGTTCGTCGATTCGTCAGGCCGCATCGTGCGCACCGCGCCGTCGGCGACGAGGACGCCCCCGAGCGCGACGAGCAGGGTGGGCAGGACATCCCGGTGTGAAAGCAGGTGATTCACCTGGAGCCACATGACGACGCCGACGGCGACGAGGACGAGGCCCGCGGTGAGGCCGTTCAACGGATCCGGGTCGGCAACGCGCGCGGGCGGGGGCGCGAGACGCGGCTCGGTCGCGGCGGACGTCAGGATATCAGCCTCGCGTTCATCACGGCGCGGCCCACGAGGAGCCCTCCGACGAGGACGAGGATGAGCGGCCATGCGTCGAGGTCGGTCGTCGCGACGGCGCCGACGGCGACGAGGATGGCCCCCGCGATGACGCGGTTGTTGCGCGTCGCGGCGGCGCCGGCGCTCGTCGCGTGGCGGAAGGCCCCGTCGCTCAGGAAGGCGAGGCCGACCGCCATGAGGAGGATCCCGGCGGCGTTGAGGCCGCGAAGCGTCCCGGACTGGATGAGGAAGAACGCGATCCCGATGCTCACGAGCAGGAATCCGGCGAACGCCGCGTTCGCCTGCTGGGCGGCCCGATCGTTCGCGGGGGTTTCGCGGGGCGGCTCCATGGGCCGCTCCTCGGCGATGGCGGACATGGCGCCCGGCACTGTCCCGGAGGGGCCTTGAATCCTTCTGATCCCGAACGGGGAACGGTCCGCGCCGCGGCAGCGACGCCGCCGCGCAACCTTCATGACGGTGACGCCGATGGGCGCGGCCATGGTCACCGTCCACGCGGTCCGCGAACGCTTCGACCGGTTCCACGCCTGGCGCTCGAACACGGGGTTCCTCCCGATGCTCGCGCTCGCCCTCGGGTGGGCCGCGCTCATGGGCCTCCTCGCGCAGGTCCGCATCGTCCTCCCCTTCACGCCCGTCCCGTTCACGATGCAGGTCTTCGGGACCCTCCTCGCGGCCGCCGTCCTCGGCCTCCGGTGGGGCGCCGCGTCGCAGGGCCTGTACCTCGGCCTCGGCGCCGCCGGCCTCCCGGTCTTCCAGGGCGCGAAGGCGGGCCTCGCCCACCTCGCGGGCGCGACCGGGGGCTACCTCCTCGCGATGCCGGTCGCCGCCGCGCTCGTCGCCGTCGTCGCCGCCCGCGCGCCGGGCTACGGCCGCCTCGTGCTCGCGATGCTCGCGGGGGTCGCGGTCATCTACGCGGGTGGAATGGCGGGCCTCGTGGTCGTCCTGAACCTCGACCTCCCGCGCGCGTTCATGCTCGGCGTCGCGCCGTTCGTCGCGCTCGACGTCGGCAAGGCGCTCCTTGCGGCCGGCCTCGCGCGCGGGGTCGGGGCCCGCGCGTAGCGCGCGCTCGCCTTCCCGCTCGCCGATCCTCGACCGCCCCCTCGGCCGGGAGGAGAACGCTTATCCCGGGCCCTCCCGATGATCGGCCGACGGTGGCGCCGTGGAGTACCGCGAGAACATCCTGGAGACGATCGGCAACACGCCACTCGTGAAGCTCAACAAGGTCACGGACGGCGCGAAGCCCCTCGTCCTCGCGAAGGTCGAATACTTCAATCCCGGCGCGTCCGTGAAGGACCGCATCGGCATCGCGATGATCGAGCGCTTCGAGCGCGAAGGCCTCCTGAAGCCCGGCGGCACGATCGTCGAGGGCACGTCCGGGAACACCGGCGTGGGGCTCGCGATCGCCGCGGCGATCAAGGGCTACCGCTGCATCTTCACGACGACCGACAAGCAGGCCATCGAGAAGGTGCGGCTCCTGCGCGCGTTCGGCGCGGAGGTCATCGTGTGCCCGACCGCGGTCCCGCCGGATCACCCGGATTCGTATTACTCCGTCGCGAAGCGCCTCGCGGCCGAGACGCCGAACGCGGTGTATCCCAACCAGTACGACAACCAGGACAATCCGCGCGCGCACTACAAGACGACGGGCCCGGAGATCTGGCGCCAGACGGACGGGAAGATCACGCACCTCTTCGCGGGCGTCGGCACGGGCGGCACCATCTCGGGCATCGGGAAGTTCCTCAAGGAGAAGAACCCGAAGATCAAGGTCATCGGCCTCGACCCCGTGGGCTCGATCCTCAAGGAAGTGAAGGACACGGGCGAGTACCACCCGGAGCACGCGCACACGTACAAGGTCGAGGGCATCGGCGAGGACATCGTCCCGACGACGGTTTGGTTCGACGTCATCGACGAGATCCTGAAGGTCACCGACAAGGAGTCGTTCATCGCCTCGCGCCGCCTCGCGCGCGAGGAGGGCATCTTCGCGGGCGGGTCCGCGGGGACCGCGATCGCGGGGATGATGAGCTACATCCGCCGCGAGCGCCTCGGCCCCGACGCGGTGTGCGTCGTGATCGTCCCGGACTGGGGCGGCAACTACACGGCGAAGCTCCACAACGACGAGTGGATGCGCGAGAACCGCTACCTCGACGAGACGACGCCGCGCGCGACGATCGGCCAGGTGCTCCCGCCGCACGAGCAGGGCGCGCTCATCAGCGTCGCGTGGAAGGACACGGTCCGACGCGGCGTGGAGCTCATGAACCGCCACGGCATCAACCAGATTCCCGTCGTGGGCGAGAAGGGCGAGATCGTGGGCACGCTCCTCGAGGGCGACATCCTCTCGAAGGCGCTCGCGAACCCGGGCGTCCTCGACCGCACCGCGGAGGGCGCGATGGGCCCGCCGCTCCCCTCGCTCGACGCGGGCGAATCGGTGGAGCGCGCGATCGAGCTCGTGAAGACCCAGCCCGCGGTCCTCGTCCTCGAGAAGGGCGCCGTGAGGGGCATCGTCACGAAGTACGATCTCGTGCGGTTCCTCGCGAAGCGGTGAGGCGGCCCGGCGCGGGCGAAGCAGCAGCCCCTCAACGAGGGCGATGGCCCGCGTTGGCCGAAGGCGGCGAAGAGGAGGATTGCGGCCTCACGGTCCCCCATCTGCAGGAGGTCCTCAGCCGCGCTCCATCGGAGTGCATCACCGCGGTCGACCTCACGCGCGTCCAGAACCCCGCAGAAGTGCTCCGCTCTGGGGGTCGTAGCGTGAGCCGCGCGCCTCCCGATCGCCCCCAGGACGGGCCCACGCGGTTTCGGTCGGGGTTCCAGGGGCGAAGCCCCAGTTCCACGCAGGTCCGGAAGGGCCCCGCGCATCCCGACCGTCCCATCGACAGGCCCACGTGGGTCTCGGCGGAAATCGGGCAGAGCCCCAGCCCGCGCGCGAACCCAAGGGGGGCCGAGGGCCCCCTGACCGTCCCATGACAGGGAAACGCGGGTCTCGGCGGGGGTCCAGGGGCGGAGCCCCTGGTCCGGGGAGGAGTCCAGAGGAGGGGGCGGATAGCCCCCTCCTCTGGCACGTAGTCTCACGCTCCGTGCCGCAGCACGGAGCGTGAGACGGAGTGTCGCTGTAAACAGGAAGGGAGCGCCGGGGACCGGTTGTTGCGACCGCGTCTGAGGGGAGCGCGGTCGCAACCTCGTGGGAGGGGTCGGCGGGAGGAGGGGGGGTTGGTGTGAGGAATCACGCCGACGCCCCGATCCCCGGCGGCCTTGGCAGGCTTGTCCCTTGAGGCTGCTAAGGACGCGCCCCCTCATCAAACTTGGGTCATTTTGTCTAGAACCCGCCCGGTCCCGTCAGGTCCGGCCTTTCAAGTTGTCTCTGAAGGGTTCGGTCCGATCGTGTCGGCGAGGACCGCGCGGATCATCGCCTGCATGCCGACGGCCTCGGGGATCTTCGCGAGGAGGGCGGGCCCGCGACGGACGAGCTGGGGGCCGATCGCGAAGCGGCGACGGAAGCCCGACTCCACCTCGGCGATGAGACCGAGCTTCAGGAGCGCGGGCAGATGCCGCTTGACGGTGGTCGTGGAAAGCCCGAGGGAGGCCGCGAGCTCGCGACCGAAGGTGCCGGGGCTCGCGGCGACGGCTTCGAGGATGGCGCGCGGCTCGTCCGCGGCGAACGTGGCGAGGACCTCCCGCTCCCAGGCCGTGAAGTGCGAGGCGGCGTCGAAGTGGACGCGCCGCTTCCCCCAGGGAACGGAGACGACGTACCCCTCGCTCTTCAGGAGATCGAGGTGGTACATGATCGTCGGGTGGCTGAGGCCGAAGCGCTCC
This sequence comes from Candidatus Thermoplasmatota archaeon, assembly GCA_035540375.1. NCBI lineage: Archaea > Methanobacteriati > Thermoplasmatota > Thermoplasmatota archaeon. The sequence continues at coordinate 14,856 of DATLGO010000029.1, read as the reverse complement.
GCGATCTCGAGGATGTGCGCCGCCGGGTGGGCCACGATGAAGGCATGGATCTCCTGCCGAAGGCTCGGTCGGGCGGCCGCAAGCTGCGCGTCGGCGCGAAGCCTCGAGAGTTCCATGATGTCCTCAGAAGGTGACGCAGTTCTTGATGCTGATGCCGACGCCGCCCGATTTCGAGACGGAAACGCATTGCCCGGTCTTGGTGGCGCCCGCGTTCGAGAAGGCGACGGGGCCGAGCGCGCCGCTCGCGTCGACGGCTCCCACGGCGTACCAGGTCTCGCCGGACCCGGCGTTCGCGTCGAAGGTCAGCGCGCTCGTGGTGCCGACGAGGCCGAGGTTGTCCGCGTTCGTGCCGACGAAGACCCGATACGTGGTGGATTCGGTCGCATCCCAGCTGAGGACGGCGAAGCCGTTGCTCTGCTGGACGAGGAAGTTCGAGGGGGCCACGGCGGGACTCGCGCTCGCATTCAGCGGGACGAGAAGCGCCGTGGCGAGCACGGCGATCGTCCGCCAACCGAGGAGCGACATTGGACCGGGCCTCCCGGGTTCGGATGCGTCCTTCGCGGCATAAGGATTTGGTGACGGGACGGGTGACACCCAAGGGTTTATTCCATGACCCGGGGCTCCTTGAGCGGGCGGAGCTGGGAGGCTCCGAGGAGTGTGAGGAGGGCCTTGAGCGGCCGGCTGTTTCCCGTTCTCATCCTGATCCTCCTACTCATGCCGCTTGCCCCCGCCGCGGCCGCCGCCGCGGGCGCCGGGGTGTTCGAGACCGGCGCCCCCGTCGCGCTCGCGGGCGACCTCGGCCTCGCCTCCGCGGACGGCCCCCTCCTCCTGTACGGCCCCGGCCCCGTCGCGCCCTTCGCGCTCTCGCTCGAGGCGGAGCGGATCGAGATCGACCGCCGGTTCGCGAACGCCACGAACGTGTGTCCGCCGGCCTTCGTCGGCTGCACGCGGGCCGTTGGCGAGGAGACGCGCGCCACAATCCGCCACGACGCGTCCTTCCTCGCGGTCGCGCGGACGCGGCCCGGCTTCGCGGTCTTCGTCGCCCCCGTCGTCGGCGCGCCCTACGCGATCGACGTCGACACGACCGGACGCGCGTCCGTCACCGGCGCGCGCTTCGAGGAGGTCGGGACGCCGGGCTACGACGTGGAGACGAGCGACGACGTCTTCTGGGGGCTGCGCGCGCGCCTCGACCGGCCCCACGCGAACTTCACCGCGCCGCGCGGCACGGTCGCGGTCGAGGGGGATTTCACGCTCTTCCTCTGGAACGTCGACTACCTCGTCACCGGCGAGGGCGAGGCCGCCTCCTACGAAACCGGCCTCATCGAGAAGCGCGGGGGCATCGCCCGCGACGAGCGCCTCGAGGAGCACCGCGTGACCGTGCGGGGCGGGTCGCTCCGCGCGACCCTCGTCGAGGGCCGGGTCTCGGCCTTCCCGCGCGAAGCCGACCTGGTCGTCGCCGGCCTCGTGACGCTCCCCGACGCGGAGGGCCGCTTCGAGACCGCCGAGGGTTTCGTGGAGGCCCGCGGCGAGGCGCTCACCGGCCGCGGCGCCTTCTCCCTCAAGGCCGCCCTCGCGGCGGAGCGCAGCGACGCGCTCCTTGCGCCGACGGTTCCCCGGCTCGCGGTCCGGCTCGAAGGCGACGCCGCCTCGTGGTCCCTTCCGCTCGTCGTCGTCCCCGCCCCGCTGCCGATGCCCGATCTCGCGACGGGCGCCGCCGCGGGCGGAACGCTCCTCCTCGTCGCGGGGACGGTGGCGGTCCTCGCGCATCGCGGCAGGCTCCGGATCCTCCCGCGCGCCCGCGCGACGCCCGAGGAGGCGCTCGACGAGCTGCTCGCCGCCCTCGGCGAGGCGCGCTGGTCCGCCGCCAAGCGTTGGGCCGACCGGGTCCTCGAAGCCGACCCCGAGAACGTCGACGTCCATCTCGACCGGGCCCTCGCGCTGGAGAAGCTCGGACGGGCCGAGGCCGCGCGGTCGGCGTGCGAGGCCGCCCTCCGGCTCGCCCCGGAGCGCGGCGACGTCCACATCCACTACGCGCACGTTCTCGCCCGGCTCGGGCTCGCGTCGGCGGCCCGCGTGCACCTCGACGAGGCCCTCGCGCTCGACCCGCGCCTCGCCGAGCAGGCGGCGGGCGACCCCGACCTCGCGCCGCTCATGGACGACGCGCGCTTCCCCCGATGAGCGAAAAAACGCTGGTTTTCCCGGGAAAAACCGGTGGACGCGCAAGTTCGAACCAAACGTTCTTATAAGGAATGGGCCATCCCCGCACCGTCCCCCGGAGGGTTCCCCACGGCAGGCGAAGTGCTCTGGAACTACGTTCCCGTTTTCGTCACGGCGGGGCTCGGCTTCGTCATGGTGTGGGCCACCCTCCAGCTCACGAAGCTGATCGGCCCGCGCCGTCTCGTTCCCGGGAAGCTCTCGACCTACGAATCCGGCGAGGTGCCCGTCGGGTCCGCCCGCGGCCCCATCGACGTGCAGTACTACATGTACGTCCTCATCTTCCTCATCATCGACATCGAGGCCGTGTTCATGATCCCGTGGGCGCTGTCGCTCACGCAGGACCCGGCCTTCATCCAGTCCGTCGGCATCGGCGCGTACCTCTTCGAGATGGTCATCTTCGTCGTGATCGTCCTCGCGGGCTGGGTCTACGCGTGGCGCAAGGGGGCTCTCCAGTGGCAAAGCTGATCACGACCGGCGATCTCGCGGCGGGCGTCCCGGACGACCAGGACCCGAACATCCTCCTCTCGTCCGTCGACAAGCTCCTCAAGTGGGCGCGCTCGAACTCGCTCTTCCCGCTCTCCTTCGGTCTCGCGTGCTGCGCGATGGAGATGTTCGCGACGCTCGGCCCGCACTACGACATGGCGCGCTTCGGAAGCGAGGTGTTCCGCGCGACGCCCCGCCAGGCCGATCTCATGATCGTGCCCGGCACGGTCACGAAGAAGATGGCGCCGCGCATCCGCAAGCTCTACGACCAGATGCCGGAGCCGAAGTGGGTCATCGCGATGGGCGCGTGCGCCGTCTGCGGCGGACCCTACCAGAACTCGTATTCGACGGTGCACGGCGTGGACAAGATCATCCCCGTGGACGTCTACGTCCCGGGCTGCCCGCCTCGCCCCGAGGCGCTCCTCGACGGCCTCATCCGCCTGCAGGAGAAGATCCGCGCCGACCCGCGCATCTCGCCCGGTCTCGAGCGCTACCTCAAGGGAGGGCGCTGAGTGGCGCTTCCCGACGCGGGCAACGTGGAGGACTACACGCAGGAGGAGATGGCCGAGCTCCTCGCGCTCCACGACGCGGACAAGACGAAGCTCACGAAGAACCAGAAGGCCGCGGTCGCGCGCTACAATTTCAAGAAGACGCGCGGCGAGCCGCTGAACTTCAGGACGCCGGGCGCCGCCCCCGCCGCGCCCGCTCCGACCGCGGCGCCCGCGGGCGCCGGCCTCCCGGTCGAGATCCAGGCGCTCATGGCGAAGGATCCCGCGACGCTCACGAAGGACGAGAAGATCGCGATCGCGAAGGCGAAGTCGCAGGCCGCCAAGGCCGCGATGGCGGCCAAGGCTCCCGAGGGCGCCGCGCCCGCCGCCGAGGCGAAGAAGGAGAAGTCGCCCGAGGAATTCGCGCGCGAGAAGGCGCTCGCGCTTCCGCTCGTCCAACGCTTCCGCACCGCCTTCCCGTCGGACGTCGTCGACGTCGGGCTCCAGACCGACATCCCGCAGATCCACCTGAACACGAACTCCGTCCTCAAGGTGCTGCGCGCCGCGAAGGAGGAGTTCGGCTTCGACCACCTCGCGTGCCTCACGGCGATCGACTATCCGCCGGACCGCATCGAGGTCGTGTACAACCTCTACGGCTACGGCCACGGCGAGCGCCTCTCCTTCAAGACGAAGGTTCCGCGCGAGCTGGAGACGGGCGAGCTGCCCTCGGTCCCCTCGGTCGTCCCGCTCTGGCGCGGCGCCGATTGGCTCGAGCGCGAGGTGTTCGACCTCTTCGGCGTGGCCTTCGAGGGCCACCCCGACCTCCGCCGCCTCCTCCTCCCGGACGGCTGGGTCGGCTACCCGCTCCGGAAGGACTACGACGTGACGCGCGAGCAGTTCGTCGCGATGGACGCGAAGGGCCGCGACGTCGTCTCGTTCAAGGAAGAGGAGGGCTGGTAATGACGACGCCCGCGATCACGCCCGACAACGTCACCCTCAAGACCGCGCCCGCTTCCGCCGAGTTCCCGCCCGCGCTCGCGCGCCTCGCGACGAAGTCCGCGGCCGAGAAGCAGCGCCTCGTGCTCCTCAACGTCGGCCCGCAGCACCCGTCGACCCACGGCGTGCTCCGGCTCCGCGTGCTCCTCGACGGCGAGATCGTGCGCGGCGTCGATCCCGTGATCGGCTACCTGCACCGCGGCGTCGAAAAGCTGTGGGAGGACGGATCGTACCTCCAGGGCATCCCGCTCACGGACCGCCTCGACTACGCGGCGGCCATGCACAACAACTACGCGTTCGTCCGCGCCTGCGAAGTGCTCGGCAACGTGCAGGTCCCGGAGAAGGCGCAGTACATCCGCGTCCTCACGGCCGAGATCCAGCGCGTCGCGTCGCACCTCCTGTGGCTCGGTCCCTTCTGCCTGGACTCGGGCGCCGTCACGCCCTTCTTCTGGTGCATGCGCGACCGCGAAGGCGCGATCGCGCTCCTCGAGCGCCTCTCGGGTGCGCGCCTCACGTACAACTGGTACCGTATCGGCGGCGTCAAGAACGACCTGCCGCCGGGCTTCCTCGACGAGGCCGCGCGGTACTGCGACTACATGGAGGAGCGGCTCAAGGAGTACTGGAACCTCCTCGCGGAGAACGACATCTTCGTCGTCCGCACGAAGAAGGTCGGCGTCCTCCCGAAGCGCCTCGCGATCAACTACGGCTGCTCGGGCCCGATGCTTCGCGGCTCCGGCGTCGCGTACGACCAGCGCAAGGCCCACCCGTACGACGTCTACGGCCGCATGAAGTTCGACGTGCCCGTCCGCACGGGCGGCGACGCCTACGACCGCTTCATCGTCCGCATGAAGGAGATGACGGAGTCGATCCGGATCATCCGCCAGTGCATCGCGGAGATGCCCGCGACGGGCGACTACGTCTCGCCCGAGGTCGGCGAGGGCGCCCGGCAGCACCGCTTCAAGGCCCCGCCCGGCGAAGTGTACGCCGCGATCGAGGGCGGCCGCGGCGAGTACGGCTGCCTCGTCGTCTCGGACGGCACCTCCAAACCCTACCGCTTCAAGTGGCGCGCGCCCACGCTCTCGAACCTCGCGCCCCTGCACGACATGGTCGTCGGCCTGAAGATCCCCGACCTCGTCGTCTCGCTCGGCTCGATCGACATCATCCTCGGCGACCTCGACCGGTGAACCCATGGCGGACCCCCTGACGAACCTCATCGAGACGCTCATCGCCCCGCCCTACGCGTGGTTCATCGGCGCGCTCCTCGCCGTCGGCTTCGTGCTCGGCGTCGGCGGCATCATGTCCTACGTGATGCGCAAGATCATGGCGCGCATCCAGACGCGTCTTGGCCCGAACCGCGTCGGTCCCTTCGGCCTCCTGCAGTTCCTCGCGGACGGTATCAAGTTCATGTCCAAGGAGGACGTGATCCCGTCCCGCGCCGACCCCTGGGGCTTCCGCATCGCGCCTTATCTCGCGATCGTCCCCATCATCGTCGCCTTCGTTCCCCTGCCCTTCTCGAACCAGGTCATCGTGAGCGACCTCTCGGTCGGCATCCTGTTCATCCTCGCGATCAGCGCGGTCGCGCCGATCGGCGAGATCGTCGCGGGCTGGGCGTCGAACAACAAGTACTCGATGTACGGCGCGATGCGCGCGGCCGCGCTCGACGTCGCCTACGAGATCCCGCTCATCCTCTCCGCGATCGCGGTCGTGATGCTCGCGGGCACGATGAGCACGACAGGCATCGCGCTCGCGCAGCACCACCTCTGGTTCATCCTCCTGCAGCCGCTCGGCGCGCTCATCTTCTTCGTCGCGGCCCTCGCGAAGGCGGGCGTCGTCCCGACCGACCTGCCCGAGTCGGAATCGGAGCTCGTGGCCGGCTACTTCACCGAGTACTCGGGCATGAAGTTCGGCGTCTTCTTCGTCGGCGTGCTCGCGAACATCGTGTTCATCAGCGCCCTCACGGTGCTGCTCTACTTCGGCGGCTGGACGATGCCCTTCCTCCCCACGGGCGGGTCGTGGCTCTGGAACCTCGTCGGCATCCTCGTGTTCCTCGCGAAGGTGGCCGTCTTCGTCTTCATCGTGCTCGCGACGTGGTTCACGCTCCCCCGCGTGCGCGCGGACCAGTTCCTGAGCATCGGCTGGAAGGTCCTCTTCCCGCTGTCCGTCGTCAACCTCGTCGTCGCCGTCGCCGAGGTCTACTTCCTCAAGGGAGGTTTCTGAGATGCGCGTACCGATCCTCGCCTTCGCCAAGGGATTCAAGGAGACCCTCACGTCCATGACGAAGGCCCCCGTGACGGTCGAATACCCCGAGGAGATGCGCGACGTGCCGGAGAACTGGCGCGGCCGCATCAAGCTCTATCTCGACCTCTGCGTCGGGTGCACCACGTGCTCGATGGTGTGCCCGAACGCGAGCTGCCAGATGGAGGCCCTCGACTACCAGGCGCCGAAGAACAAGCGCGCCATCTTCCCGCGCGTCGACATCGTGAGCTGCATCTACTGCGGCCTCTGCGAGGAGACGTGTCCCACGGACGCCATCCGGCTCGACAAGGAATTCAAGCTCTCCGAGTACGACCGCGGCGTCTTCGACTACGACTCGTACGAGCTCTCGAAGCGCGAGGGCCAGCTCGAGCTTGAACGCGAAAACGAGGCCAAGGCCGGTTAGGAGCGCGCGGAGCGGACCACCATGACGGGACTCAGTGTGATCGCGTTCGTCGAAGGGTCTCCCCTGAACAACTACGCGCCCGAGGGCGGAAGCCAGATGGCGACCTACCTCGCGTACGCAGTCCTCGCCGTCCTCGCGGGCGGCGCGGGATGGGGCTTCTGGAACGGCGCGCGCTCCGACGACCGCCGCCGCGCCGGCACGCTCTTTGCGGGCGGCGTCCTCGCGCTCGGCGCCGCGGGCTACCTCGCGGGTCTCCCGAGCTGGGGTCTCGCAGGCGTCCTCGCGGGTCTCGTCCTCGGCTCCGCGATGCAGATCTTCGTCCTCGTCCGCGAGAAGGAGATCACGATCTGGGCCCTCCTCGCGGCCGTCGGGCTCGGCGGCCTCGCGATCGTCGCGGGCGCGATGCTCACGGGCTTCTTCGCGACGGCGCTCCTCATGGTGTTCGCGGGCCTCAAGGTCGTCTCCGTGCGCGAGAACATCCACGCGACGGTCTGGCTCGCGGCGCTCCTCATCGGCGTCGCGGCGTTCTTCCTCCTCGTCGGCGCCGAGTTCCTGGCCGCGATCCAGATCCTCGTGTACGTCGGCGCGGTCATCACGCTCATCCTGTTCACGGTGATGCTCACGCTCCCGCAGGAGCGCCCGCACTCGCTCGACGAGCTGGACCTTCCGCCCGGCTTCTCGGTCGAGAGCGTCGAGGACCTCCAGACGGCGACGCCCGCGGTCGGCGTGGGCCCCATGAAGAGCCTCGTGGACACGAACCCGAGGAAGCCCGTGCGCGAGCCCGGCAACCTCTACGGCGTGAGCATCGACGACGGCGTCTACGGAACGGAGACGCAGACGGTCGCCGGCACGAAGAAGAAGGAGGGATCCGCCTGAACGAGCAGACCAAGACCGACCTCAAGTGGACGGCCGCCATCCTCGTCTTCGTCATCCTGGCGCTTGCCGCGCTGTTCACGAACGCGTGGAACCCCTACACCGCGCTCGGCCCGGCCGGCCCCGTCGAGCACCCCGACCAGGGCACGCTCGAGGGCCGCGAGAACCTGACGGGCGTCACGGCGCAGCTCTTCAAGCAGACGGGCACCGCGGCCGAGCCGCCCCTCGTGTTCGCCTTCGAGCTGCTTTCCGTCGCGCTCATCGCCGCGCTCATCGGCGCGCTCGTCCTCGCCCAGAAGGAGGATTCCTGATGCTCGAGGGCTTCCCGCCGATCACCGGCGGCTGGGTCGTCGCGCTCTCCGCCGCGCTCTTCGCGATCGGCGTCTACGGCATGATCACGCAACGCTCGGGCATCCGCCTGCTCATGAGCATCGAGATCATGCTGAACGCGGCGAACCTCAACTTCGCGGCGTTCTCGTCCATGTTCCAGACGAGCACCGGCTACGCGTTCGCGCTCTTCTCGATCGCGCTCGCCGCCGCCGAGGCCGCGGTCGGCCTCGCGATCCTCGTCAACCTGTTCCGCCTGATGCAGAACATCGACACCGAACGCGCCCGCAGCCTGAGGTGGTAAGATGGCCGTCGACCCGATCCTCCAGTACACCTGGCTCATCCCCGTCCTGCCCTTCGTCGCGTTCCTCCTCGTCGGCCTCTTCGGGAAGAAGATCCCCGGCGAGCAGGGCGGGTGGCTCTCCGTCGCGCTCGTCGGCGCGGCGGGCATCCTGAGCCTGCTCGTCTTCCAGAAGGTCCTCGACCACACCGTGAGCTACGCGCACCCGTTCGTCCAGAAGATGGAATGGTGGACGGCGGGCAACTACCAGCTCAACCTCGCGATCCACGTCGACCCGCTCACGGGGCTCATGCTCTTCGTGGTCGGCATCCTCGTCACGCTCATCGTCCTCTACTCGGTCGGCTACATGCACGAGGAGGGCGACGGGCGCCGCCGCTACTTCGCCGAGATCACGCTCTTCATCACGGGCATGCTCGGCCTCGTCGTCGCGGGCAACTACCTCATCCTCTTCATCTTCTGGGAGATCATGGGCCTCTGCTCGTACCTCCTCATCGGGTACTGGTACAAGCGCCCCGCCGCGGCGGCCGCCGCGAAGAAGGCGTTCCTCGTCACGCGGATCGGCGACGTGTTCTTCCTCGTCGGCATCATCATCCTCCTCGTCCAGTTCGGCGGGGCGGCGGGCGGCCTCCACACGCTCGACTTCGACCACCTCTTCGCGCTCAAGGTCGAGGAGTCGGCGAAGGGCACGCTCCTCATCGCGAACCTCTTCATCTTCCTCGGCGCCGTCGGCAAGAGCGCGCAGTTCCCCCTGCACGTGTGGCTCCCGGACGCGATGGAGGGCCCCACGACCGTCTCCGCCCTCATCCACGCGGCGACGATGGTCAAGGCCGGCGTCTACCTCGTCGCGCGCTCGTACCCGCTCATGGTGCAGACGCCCGAGCTTCTGCTCGTCGTCGCGATCATCGGCGGCTTCACGGCCCTCTTCGCCGCGAGCATGGCGCTCGTGAACAACGACGTGAAGCGCGTCCTCGCGTACTCGACGCTCTCGCAGCTCGGGTACATGTTCCTCGCGCTCGGCGTCGGCGGATCGCTTTACTTCAGCCACGGCGACGCCGTCTCGGCCGCGGCGCTTGCGGGCGTCACCGTCGCGATCTTCCACCTGTTCAGCCACGCTTTCTTCAAGGCCGGCCTCTTCCTCAGCGCCGGGTCCGTCGGCCACGCGCGCCACCACGAGGACGCGCCGTACGACATGCGCGAGATGGGCGGCATGCGCAAGTGGATGCCCGTGACGGCGTTCGCGATGCTTTTCGGCACCATCTCGATCGCGGGCCTTCCGCCGTTCAGCGGCTTCTACTCGAAGGACGCGCTCCTCGAGGCCGTGTTCCACGCGGCCCACGATGCGCCCATCTACTACGTCCTCTACGGCGTCGGCCTCCTCACGGCGGGCCTCACGGCGTACTACATGTTCCGCCTGTACTTCATGACCTTCGAGGGCGAGTACCGCGGCAAGGATTGGCGCGCGGCGCGCGACGGGCACGCCGGCCACCACCGCGAGCACGGGTCGCACGAGAGCCACATCCACGAGTCGGGCTGGACGATGGCCGTCCCCCTCGCCTTCCTCGGCGCGATGGCGCTCGTGGGCGGCGTCGTCGTCTTCGCCTTCGCGGGCGGCACCGCGGACAACCTGGTCGCGGCCTCCCCGGAGACGCTCGCGGCCGCGGGCGTCGCGGACGCGGGCCACGGCGAGGCGCACGGCGGCGGCCTCGTGAAGGCGCTCCTCCACCCGTTCGAGGTCCCGCTCACCTACGCCTCCATCGCCGTGGCGCTCCTCGGCGCCGGGCTCGCGTACGCCTGGTGGGGACCGAAGAGCGTCGCGAAGAACCTCAAGGCCGACGACGAGCTCACGGGCTTCTCGAAGGTCCTCGCGAACCGCTACTACATCGACCACGCCTACAACGCCTTCGCGGAGAAGGTCGTCGTCGGCTGGGCGCGCGTCGAGGACTGGTTCGACCAGCACGTCATCGACGGCGTCGTGAACGGCGTCGCGAACCGCACCGGCAGGACGGCCGACCGCTGGAGGTTCTGGCAGACCGGCGACGTCCAGGACTACGCGTTCGCGGTCGTCGCGGGCGTCGTCCTCATCATCCTCGCGATCGTGTACGCGCCGCTCCTCACGGACGCCCTGCGCGACCGCGGCATCTCGTTCTTCGGAGGGAGCTGAATGGAATTGCCTCTCGTCTCCATCGCCATCCTGAGCGCCCTCGCGGGCGCCGGCCTCACGCTCGCGATCGGCCGGAAGGATCACCGCATCGCGCGCGTCGTCGCGCTCGCGACGAGCCTCGTGCCGCTCGCGATCGCGTCGTACCTCCTCATCACGCTCGCCGACGCCCCGAAGACCGCGACCGGTTACGGCTTCTACGAGAAGTACCAGTGGATCCCGGGCCTCGGCATCCAGATCATCTTCGGTCTCGACGGCCTCGGCGCGCCGATGTTCTTCCTGACGGCGCTCCTCGTCACGCTCGGCATCGTCTTCGCCTGGGACCAGACGGAGCGCGCCTCCACGTTCCACGCGATGCTCATGATCCTGAACGCGGCCGTCCTCGGCGTGTTCAGCGCGCTCGACCTCTTCCTGTTCTACGTCTTCTGGGAGTTCGTGCTCATCCCGATGTACTTCCTCATCGCCATCTGGGGCGGCCCGAGGAAGAAGTACGCGGCGATCAAGTTCTTCATCTACACGTTCACGGCCTCGCTCGTGATGCTGCTCGCCTTCATGGCGCTGTACTTCGAGGCATTCCCGTCCGGCGCGCGCTCCTTCGCCATCGAGGACATCGTGGCCGCGAACGGCCGCTTCAGCCAGGGCTTCCAGCAGATCGTGTTCCTCGCGCTCTTCGTGGGCTTCGCGGTGAAGTTCCCCGTCTTCCCCTTCCACACGTGGCTCCCCGACGCGCACGTCGAGGCGCCGACGGCGGGCTCGGTGCTCCTCGCGGGCGTGCTGCTGAAGATGGGCTCGTACGGCCTCATCCGCATCGCGCTCCCCGTCGCGCCCTTCGGCGCGCAGTGGCTCGTGCCCCTCATGTTCGTGATCGCGGTCGCGAGCATGATCTACGCCTCCGCGATCTGCCTCGTGCAGCGCGACTACAAGAAGCTCGTCGCGTACTCGTCCATCGGGTCGATGGGCCTCGTGCTCCTTGGCATCGCGGCGTCCGTCCACACGGGCAGCGAGCTCGGCCTCGTCGGAGCGAACTTCATGATGCTCGCGCACGGCTTCATCAGTCCGGCGCTCTTCATGCTGTGCGGCGTGCTCGCGCACAACCTCGGCACGCGCGACATCCCGTCGATGGGCGGCCTCGCGGCGAAGCTGCCGAAGTCCGCGACGTACATGGTCATCTTCTCGATGGCGGGTCTCGGCCTCCCGGGGCTTGCGGCCTTCATCGCGGAGTTCCAGATCTACGGCGCCACCTGGGAAGCCTTCGGGATCTACATCCTGATCCCGCTCGTCTACCTCGTGCTCTCCGCCGCGTACTATCTGTGGGCGCTCCAGCGCGCCTTCTTCGGCCCGTTCACGGAGAAGCCCGGCGTCCACTACGGACACACGTACGACCTGCACTGGCACGAGGCGGTCCCCCTGGCGATCCTGCTCCTGTTCACGGCCCTCTACGGCCTCTGGCCGCGCCTGCTCACGGACGTCCTCGACGGCCCCGTCCGCGCCCTTCTCCTCACGATGGGGGTGGCCTGAGTGGCGCTCGTCCCGAACGAGATCATCGCCCTCACGCCGCTTGCGATCCTCACGATCGCCGGCCTCGCGGCCGCGATCCTCGGCACGCTCGGCCTCAAGCGCCAGGGCATGGCGGGCTTCGCGCTCATCGCGATCGTCCTCGCCGGCGTCTTCAGCTTCGCGAGCCTCTACGACGTCCCCGGCTTCGGCTACGTGCGCGACGCCGTCGAGGCCCTGCCGGTTTCGAGCGCGGGCGTCCCGACGGTCTACGGCGTGTACGACGTCACGCCGTTCTCGGTCTTCTTCGCCGCCATCTTCCTCCTCGTCGCGGGCATCGTGGTCCTCGCGAGCCCGCACTCGATCCGCGAGCGCCACCAGGGCGAGTACTACGCGCTCATCCTGTTCTCGACGCTCGGCATGATGGTCGTCGCCTCCGCGCGCGAACTCATCACGCTCTTCGTCGGCCTCGAGCTCGCGAGCTTCTGCACGTACGCGCTCGCGGGCTTCTACAAGAAGGCCCCCGACAGCGCTGAGGCCGCGATGAAGTACTTCGTGATCGGGTCGCTCTCGAGCGCCGTCACGCTCTACGGCATCTCGCTCATCTACGGCCTCGCGGGCACGACGAACCTCGACGCCCTCTCGGGCGGCCTCGTCGGCGCGCCGGGCCTCATCGACCCCGCGACGGGCCGCATCGCTCCGACGCTCGTCTTCGGCTGGGTGTTCGTGCTCACCGGCTTCGCGTTCAAGGTGAGCGCGGTGCCGTTCCACATGTGGTCGGTCGACGTGTACGACGGCGCGCCGCCCACGGTGTCGGCCTTCCTCGCGGCGGCCTCGAAGAAGATGGGCTTCGCGGCCATCTTCAAGATCTTCATCATCGGCCTCGTCGCGGTCCAGACCAACTGGACGTTCCTCGCGGCCGCCCTCGCGGTCGTGACGATGACGGTCGGCAACGTCGTCGCGCTCTCGCAGACCAACGTGCGCCGGCTCCTCGCGTATTCGTCCATCGCGCACGCAGGGTACATGCTCATCGCGCTTCCCATCGCGACGCAGTTCGCGCTCGCGGGCGGCCTCCTCCACATCACGACGCACGCCTTCATGAAGGCGGGCGCCTTCGTCGTGGTCGCGGCCGTCGCGACGCTCGGCGTGAGCGAGGACCTGAACGACTGGCGCGGCCTCTCCCGGCGCGCGCCCTTCCTCGCCCTCGCGATGGCGATCTTCATGCTCTCGTTCGCGGGCATCCCGCCGTTTGCCGGCTTCGCCTCGAAGTTCGTGCTCTTCAGCGCGGCCATCCAGGCCGGCGGCTGGTTCGTGTGGCTCGCGGTCGCGGGCGTCGTGAACAGCGCCATCTCGCTCTACTACTACGCGCGCATCGTGCGCACGATGTACGTGGACGAGGGCGGCGCCACGACGCGCCTCGCGATCCCGGCCTCGGCCATCGCGGCCGTCGCGATCGCGCTCCTCGGCACGATCGTGATCGGCCTCTACCCGGCGCCGTTCTACGGCTTCGCGGTCGAGGCGGCGGCGTCGCTCATCCCGTGAGATTGGAGGGAACTTGTCGGAAAATCCGACAATCCCGTGATCGGATCGTAAAGGTTATACGGTCTCGCTAGGATGCGCGCGTCGGCAGCGCGCGCATTCTCTTCAGCCTCCCAACGACAAGAGTTTTTCGCGCTGCTCCAACTGCTTCAGCGGAGGCGTTCGTTCGCGGGCCACGGGGCGCGACCCCCGGCCCGGCAGGCCTACCGCGCCCCGGCCCGGTCCAGCTCGTTCAGGAGCACCACGACCGCCTGGTCGGCCTGGAGCGACCGCGGCCCGAGGCTCACGGCCCGGGCGCCGCGGCCGCGGACCTCGGCGTCCTCTTCGGGCGTGAATCCCTGGTCGTCGCCGATCACATACACCGCGTCCGCGGGCGGCGGCGCGGCGCGCGCGTCGTCGCCCCCTTCGTCGAGGAGCACGAGAGGGCGCGTCGCGAGGGTGTCGAGGAGGTCCGCGAGCGTCGCGTCCGCGACGCTCACCCCGGGGGAGGCTTCGCGCCACACGGGTCCCGTGCGGGGCGTCGCGAGCGCGCGGCGGACGAGCGCCGCCGTGCTGCGCTCGTCGGGGTTCAGGCGGCGCACCTTCGCGCCGTCGAAGCGCACCGCGACGGGAGCGCCCGGGGGGCCCTGGAGGAGGGCGATGACCTCCACGTCGCTCCGGACGCCGTGGGAATGGAGGAGGGCGCTTGTCACGACGCGGCACACGATGTCCATGCGGCCGCCGGACCCCGGAAGATCGTCCAGGCTGAAGGCGGGGGCGGTCGAGGCCCGGTGCGCGAGGAGGATGAAGGTCGGCATCAGAGGAAGGTGACGACGACGCCGGCGAGCGCGAGCGCCACCACGTGGTAACCGGCGTTGATGAGGTAAAGTTTCAGGCTCTTGCCGCCGAAGATCGATTCCGCGCCCATGGCTGTCGCGGCGAACCCGACGCCGACGATGAGGCCTACAAGGGCGCCGTCCTGGAGGGTGGGCGAGGCGCCCGAGATGCCGTGGATGACATAGTTCAGCGCGAGGGCGCTGACGAGAGCGCTCACCACCACGAGCGCATAGGCGGGCCCGGGGGAGCCGAGCTCCTCCTGCTTCTTCCCCAGCTCTTTCAGCCACGCGTTTCCGAGGACGGGCGGCGCGTACCAGACGAAACCCACGACGATGTTCACGAGGGCGGCGGCCAGGATCGGCACGACGTCGAGCGCCGGGGCCGGGTGCACGGGCCGCGAGCCGCGGCCGCGGTTGTAAGGGTTCCGGAACGCTACGGCCGGCGCGCGAGGGCGGCTCCGAACCCGGCGAGGAGCGCGAGGACGGCGGGGGCGGCGGGGATGGAC
>DATLGO010000028.1 GCA_035540375.1 Candidatus Thermoplasmatota archaeon | reverse complement strand
GGCCCCGCGGGAAGCGAGACTTCCTCCGGCTCCTCGACGGGCGCGAGCACCTGGGGCTCGGGTTCGGGCGCTTCGGGGCCCTTGAGCATCACGAGGACGTTGTCGAGGGAGCGCGGCGCGTTCGGGCGGCGCCCGAGCCGGATCGTGACGGCGTCCGGGTCGTCCGTCGCGAAGCCGAGGGGCGCGAGGAACGCCCGCCGGATGTCGGCCGGAACGGCGTGCCACTGGTCGGCGGGCGCCTCGAGGACGCGGGCGCCCTCGACGTCATGGCCGAGGTCATGGAGCGCCTGCATGAACTTCGGGAACTCGAGCGTCTTGTCCAAGATATCACCCTTTGATGAGCACGATGGTCGGAGCGCCGTTGACGCACGGCCTCGGCCCGGGGGGCGCGGGGCACGTGTAGGAGGGGACGTACTTCACGACGAGCGTCTCCTCGTGGGAGCGCACGCGGGCCTCGAGGAGCGCGTCCTCGACGTAGACTTGGAGGGTCGCGAGGGCGTCGAGCTTGAACGTCGTCGCGTTCACCGTGACGTCGTTCTTCGAGGCGTTCACGTAGACGGCGACCGAGGTCGCCTGGATGTAGTATGGCCGCCCGTCCACGTCGGAGGGAAGGTTCAGCGTCGTCGAGAAGCTCGCCTCGGGGAAGTCCTGGGCGACGATGCCCGCCTGGACGACGCGGGCGCTCACGCGGTTCGCGAGGTTCTTGAACTCGACCGCGCTCACGACCTCCTCCGCGCCTTCGCGCGCCTCGGTGAGCGAGCGGACGGCGACGATGAGGATGATGGACGAGACGGCGAACATGATGATGTAGCCGACGACCTCGTTCACCGCGTGATCGTTGAACGCCCGGAAAGCCACGTCAACCACGCCCCGCGATGACGACGCTCAGGACGAGCGTCGTCGTCATGCAGTTTATCGACGAGGCCATGGCGCAGGTGGCCGCCGTGTAGCTCGGGTGCGTCTTCAACCAGTAGGACTCGCTCGTGCCGACGACCGTCGTCACCTTGGTCATCGCGAAGGTCGAGAGATTCTCCTCGAAGTAGTTGTCCCAGGCCTTCGAGAGCACGCCCTTGATGTTCATCTTGAGCGCGCGCACGTCGGGGCCCGAAAGGAGCGTGACGGTGCTGTAGAGGTCGAGGATGAGGTCGAACCGGCTCTCGCCGCCGAAGGAAGCGGTGCCGTTCACGGAGAGCATGCGCGCGAACGTCCGGTAGGTCGTGCCGGAGAACTTGCCCGGGGGGATGCCGGGCACGTTGTCCACGCGGCAGAATCCGTCGCTGCACTGCACGAGCGCGCCGTTCGACGCGTAATAGTCGCGCGACACCTGGCCGGCGTCCAGGTTGAAGTGGACGCGGCCCGCGTCGTACACCCACCACTGGGCCGCCAGGTCGGCGCCGTTCCACACCTCGATGCGGAACGCCTTGCCGGTCATCGGCTGGTTGGCGACCGACTGCGCGACGTTGCGCTTCGTGATCCAGAAGTTCTTGACCGTCCCAGCGGTCCACGTCGTCGAGGTCATCTGGGCGTACGAGGACGAGGACGTCGAGACGTTCGTGAGGATCTCGGCGGCGTTGTCGAGGACGTACGCGCGGACGACGACCGTGTTGCCGAAGTCGCCGACGCCCTGGTGCGCGAGCGAGAAGTCGTTGTCGCCGTCGCCGTGGTCGCCGAGCGTGAAGTTGTAGACCGACGGCGTCCCGACGCGGGAGCGGTAGTCCACGCCGATCGCCCAGCGCTCGGTGTCCTTCTCGACGATGAACTGGCCGCGCGAGAAAGAGGGCTGGAAGCGTTTCGCGGTCTTGCCCGCGGTGCCCGCGACGAGCTCGCGGAAGTCCGAGTCCAGCTCCTGGAACTGGGTCTGGACGGCCTTGAATTCGACGTTGGCCTTCATCTCGTCGACCGCGGGCCCGCCCCAGTAGAGCACGGCCGCGATGCCGACGACGGAGATGGCGAGGACAAGGATCATCCCGACGACAGGGCTGACCCCGGCGTCCGCCACCCCTTTCCCTGCGTGCATGGACCCGTCGAATTCCGTCGGCGGACGTATTTGAGGGCTCGCCTTGGTCCCTTCCGGGCGTCGTCCGAGGCCTTCATCAGAAGACGCGTTTCGTCGGCTCGAGCCAGAGGCCGCGCTCGGTCTCCTTGTAGAGCAGGATGCGCGCGGCCTCGGGGACGTTCAGGAGCTTGGAGATCATCACGTAGGGGTACAGGCCGAACCCCTTGCGTTCGATGCCGAACTCGAGGACGCCGCCTGCGAGGTGGCGGAGCTTGGTTTCGAAGAGCGGGCTGTGCAGGCCCTTCACCAGGCTGACGAGGTGGACGCCGCCGGTCTCGCGCCCGAGGAACGTGAGCGTGCGGAAGAACTCCACCGCCGCCTCCTCCCCTCCCGACGTCGCGATCGTGGAGAGCGTCTCGAAGACGAGGCGGTAGGGCCCGTCGTAGCCCGTGCGCTGGACCTCCTTGAGAGGCTGGGAGTAGGCGTCGTCGCGGCCGATCGTGACGGTCTCGTCCTTTCCGGGCGGCGTCGGGAGGGCGCGCCCGAACTGGGGGGAGTAGCCGTCGTAGAATTTCAGCTTCTGCGCCTTCTGGGCGACGGTCGCGGTCGGCAGGAATGACAGGACGTGGTCGCGCGCGTCCTTCGCCGGCCGGTCGAAAAGGAGGTAGTGCACCGACTCGCCCGCCCCGAGGCCCCCGGCTGCGAACTGCTCCGAGAAGAGGCTCATGGCGTTGCCGGGCTCGGCGATGAGCAGGAGCGTCGTCCCCGAAGGGATGCCGCCTCCAAGCTGGGCGTCGAGACCGGAGATCCCGGTGGTGACGAGAGGCATGTTACTCGACCGCGACGTCGATACGGGACATCTCCACGCGAGCGACTCAAATAGCTTCGTCTTTTGCTCATGGGCCCCCCGACGGGTGGGGGATCGCCGGGACCCCGCGCCGAAGGACACCTTGATACGACGCCCGGCCCGTCCCGCCGCGTGGACGTCGCCTTCGCCGCCCTGACCCTCGCCCTGGGCCTCGCGGCGGGGTTCCTCTCGGGCCTCTTCGGGGTCGGCGGCGGCGTGGTCATGGTCCCCGCCATCCTCCTCCTCGTGCCCGACACCGGCTTCCACGCGGCGAAGGCGGTGAGCCTCCTCGTCATCAGCCTCGCGACGCTCGTGGGCGTCCTCCGGCACCGGCGCGCGGGGAACGTCGACTTCAGGGTCGGCGCGCTCCTCGCGACGACGGGCCTTGCGGGGAGCGTCGTCGGGACGGCCGCTTCGCTCCTCGTCGCGGGCCGCGTCCTCGAGGCGGGCTTCGGCCTCTTCATCGCCGCGACCGGCGCGCAGCTCGCCCGCCCGGGGGAGACGAGACCGCGCGCCCTTGCGCCCCGCGCGCGCGCCGCGCTCCTTGCGGCCGTCGGCTTCGCGGGCGGCCTCCTTGCGGGCTTCTTCGGGGTCGGCGGGGGCATCGTGATGGTGCCGGGCATGGTCCTCGCCGGATTCGGGATGCACCTCGCGGTCGGAACGAGCCTCGTGGCCGTCTTCGGGAACGCGGTCGCGGCGACGGCGACGAACGTCGGCTACGGGTTCGGGGACGTGCTCGCCCGCCTCGGCCTCCCGATCGCCCTCGGGAGCCTCGCGGGCATCACGCTCGGGGTCGCCGCCGCGAACCGGCTGCACGCGACGCGCCTGAGGAGGCTCTTCGGGGCCTTCCTCATCGTCGTGGGAATCGGGATGCTCGTTCGCGCCGCGCTCGGTCACTGAAGACCGAGGCCGTGCGGCGAGCCTCAGCGCTCGACGCCGAGGTCCACGTCGTCCGCGTCGGTCGAGACCTGCGGGGGATCGTCCGGGAGCGGACCGACGTCGCTCCGCTTGATCGCGGCCTGCTCGAGGAGGCGGCGCGTCACGGAGATGGGCGCGCCCACGCGCACCGCGAGCGCGATGCAATCGCTCGGGCGCGCGTCGAACCGCTTCACGGACGCGTCGTTGCCCTTCTCGATCTGAACGTAGAGCGAGGCGTAGAAGGTGCTCTGGGCGAGCTCCTCGATGACGACGCTGTGCACGATGGCGCCGAGCTCGTTCAGGACGGCCGAGAAGAGATCGTGCGTCATGGGCCTCGGCGAGAGCTGCTTCTCGAGCGCAAGCTGGATGTTCAGCGCCTGGCCGTGGTCGATGAAGATGGGCAGCACGCGGTCGTCCCCGCCGCCGTTCGCGGGCGCGAGGAAGACAACGGGACCCTGGCCGCTCAGGAGGACGCTTTCCACCTTCATGAGGAGCGTCTCGGCATCCCCGGGCATCGCTCCGGGCTATGCCGACTTCGGCCTTTAACGTTGTCCGTACGGCCCCGGGACGCGACAGGCGGGCACGGCGGGATTCGAACCCGCGACCCCCGGCTTAGAAGGCCGGAGCTCTATCCAGACTAAGCCACGTGCCCGCGTCGGCCATCCGGCGCTCCGCGCATGAGGGCTTCGGTCCGCCTCAGACCTCCACCCGCCTGAGGAGCGTCGCGTTGAGGACGACGCTCACGCTCGAAAGCGCCATGGCCGCGGCCGCGAGGGAGGGGTGCAGGAGCAGGCGCTCGCCGAGGATGGGGAACGCGAAGAGGAGCCCGGCCGCGACCGGGATGCCCGCCGTGTTGTAGGCGAAGGCCCAGAAGAGATTCTGGCGGATCTTCGAGAACGTCCTCGCGGAGAGCTCGAGCGCGCCCGCGACGGCCGTGAGGTCGTCGCGCACGAGGACGACGTCGCCCGTCTCGACCGCGACGTCGGTTCCCGACCCCACCGCGATCCCGAGGTCCGCCTGCGCGAGCGCGGGCGCGTCGTTGATGCCGTCGCCCACGAACGCGACGATGCGGCCTTCGTTCTGGAGCGCGCGCACCACCTCCGCCTTGTCCGCGGGGAGCACCTCGGCGTGGACGCGGCGGATCCCGAGCCGCGCGGCGACCGCCTCCGCGGCGCGCCGGTTGTCGCCGGTGAGGAGCGCCACCTCGACCCCGCGCGCCTCAAGCCGCCTCACGGCGGCCTCGGCGGTGGGCTTGATCGCGTCCGCGACCGCGACAAGGCCGACGACCCGCTCGTCGACGATGACGAGGACCGCGGTCTTCCCGTCGCTTTCGAGACGCGCGAGGTCCGCCTCCGCCGGCGCGGGGACCGCGACGCCCATGCCGGCCGCGAGGCGACGGTTCCCGAGCGCGACCGCGCGGCCCGATACGATCGCTCCGACGCCGTGCCCCGGGATGGCCTCGAACTCGGCGGCCGCGGGAACGGCGATTCCGCGCGCTTCGGCCTCCCGGACGATCGCCTCCCCCAGGGGATGCTCGCTCCCGCGCTCCACGGCGGCGGCGAGCGCGAGCACGTCGTTTTCGCCGTACGCGACGACGTCCGTCACCCGCGGGCGACCCTCCGTGAGGGTGCCGGTCTTGTCGAAGACGACGACGTCCACCGTGTGGGCGACCTCGAGCGCCTCGCCGCCCTTGAGCAGCACCCCCCGCTCCGCGCCCTTGCCCGTCCCGACCATGATGGCGGTCGGCGTCGCGAGGCCGAGGGCGCACGGGCACGCGATGACGAGCACGCCCACGAAGCTGAAGAGCGCGAAACGCGCGGGGTCGTGCCCCGTCGAGACGACGAGGTCGGCCCCGACCGTCATCCAGAGCGCCGCGGCCACCGTCGCGACGACGAGGACGACGGGCACGAACACGCCGGAAACGCGATCCGCGAGGCGCTCGATCGGCGCCTTCCGCATCTGCGCGTCCTCGACGAGCCGAACGATCTGCGCGAGAAGCGATTCGCGCTCGCTCCGCGTGACCTCGACCACGAGGCGTCCGTTCGCGTCGATCGTGCCGCCGACGACGGCGGCGCCCGGATTCTTCTCGACGGGAATCGGCTCGCCCGTGATCATGCTCTCGTCCACGACGGCGCGTCCCTCGACGACGACCCCGTCCGCCGCGAGCTTCTCGCCCGGTCGCACGACGTACCTGTCGCCCACGGCGAGGACTTCCACGGGAACCTCCTCCTCGCGGCCGTCGACGAGGCGCATCGCCGTTCGAGGCTTGAGCGCGAGAAGACGCTCGATCGCCGCCGAGGAGCGGCTCTTCGCCCGCGCCTCGAGCATCTTGCCGAGCAGCACGAGCGCGATCACGGTCGCGCTCACTTCGAAATAGACGTGGCCGCCGCCCGGGGTCCAGGCGGGCGCGAGGATGGCGAGGACGCTCACCGCGTACGCGGCCGTCGTGCCGAGCGCGATGAGGGTGTCCATCGTCGCGGACCGGTTGAGGAGCGCCTTCCATGCGTTCGCGTAGAAGTCGCGCCCGGCCCAGAACTGGACGGGCGTCGCGAGCGCCCAGAGGAGGGGCTCCTTCCCGGGAAACGTGTGGACGCCCGCGAGCTCGAGGCCCATGCTCAGGACGAGGATGGGAACGGCGAGGAAACCCGCGACGTGGAACTGGCGCGCGCGGCGGCGCGCCTCGGTTTCGCGGTACGCGGCCGTCGCCTCGCGCGTCGCGTCGTCGATGACGTCGTATCCCGCGCCGCGCACCGCGGCGGCGAGGGCCTCGGGCGGCGCGCGGGCGGGGTCGAACGCCACCCGCGCCTCCTCCGTCGCGAGATTCACGCGCGCCTCCGTCACGCCGGGCACCTGCTTCAGCGCATCCTCGACGGTGCGCACGCACGAGGCGCACGTCATTCCGCCGACCTTGAGCGTCGTCTGCTCCATCGTGACCCCGGAGGCGACCGGTATTGAACGGCCTTGCGCTTGACATTTGTCAAGCCCGTCGCGAAATTTCACGACCCGGCGCGACGAGGGACGGTCGTGGCCCACGACGCCCGCGGAGCCTGCGCGCCCTCGTCCGGGAGGCGGGGTCGACCGCGCCGACCGTGGTGGCCCGGCTCAAGCGCCTCGAGGACCTCGGCCTCATCCGCGCCTGGGCGCGCGCGTCGACGCGGCGGCGCTCGGCCTCGACGACGTCGTGCTCGAGGCGAGCCCCTACCGGGGCGCGCATCCGGCACCCGCGCTCGCGGCGCTCCCGGGCGCCGTCGAAACGATCACGCTTGCGGACGGCCGCATCCTCGCGCGCTACCGCGTGAAGGCGGGCGACGTCGCGAAGGTCGTGGCCGCGGCGCGCGCGACCGCGGGCGCGCGGGACGTGAAGGTCGCCCGCGTCGCCGCCGAGCGACCGGGGGCCTTGGCGGACGAGGCCGGGGAGGCCGTCGCCGTCGTGTGCCCCGCCTGCGGGGGGCCCGTGCACGGCGCCGGCCGGCGCCTGCGCGTGGCGGGCCGGAGCGACGTGCTCTGCTGCGCGATGTGCGAGAAGGATTTCCGCGCCCGCCTCGCGCGCTACGGGGCCTGAAGCCGCAGCCTCTTTCCATCCCGGGCGCGTACGCGGGTCCATGCTCGCCGGCCTCGCCCGCCGCACGATCGAGGAGCGGCCGTTCAACGCCTCGACCCCGATCGCCGCGCTCCAGGGCTCGACGACCCCGACGGCGCTCCATTACGTGCGCAACCACTTCGACGTCCCGAAGGTCGACCGCGAGCGCTGGCGCCTCTCGGTCGGAGGCCTCGTCGCGCGCCGCCTCGGCCTCTCCTACGCGGATCTTGCGGCGCGCCCCGCGCGGACGCTCACCGTCACGATGGAGTGCGCCGGGAACGGGCGCACGCGCATGACGCCCGTCCCGAAGGGCACGCCCTGGGACGAGGGCGCCGTGAGCACCGCGACGTGGACGGGGACGCCGCTCGCCTCCGTGCTCTCCGAAGCCGGGATCGAACCGGGCGCCGTGGAGCTCCTCTTCCGCGGCCTCGACCGCGGCGTCGAGGGCGGGCGCGAGATGGCGTACGAGCGGAGCCTCACCGTGGAGGAGGCGCACCACCCCGACGTGCTCCTTGTCTGGTCGATGAACGGCGAACCGCTCCCGCGCGACCACGGGGGCCCCGTGCGCCTTCTCGTTCCCGGCTGGTACGGCATGGCGAGCGTGAAATGGCTCGACGCGATCGAGGCGATCGCGGCGCCGTTCGAAGGCTGGTTCCAGACGGAGCGCTACGTGTACGCCGACGCGGAGGGCCGCACGATCGAGCCCGTAACGCGGATGCGCCTGCGCGCCCTCATCGCCGCCCCGCAGGCGGGCTCGACGCTCCGCGCCGGTCGCGACGCGACGGTCGAGGGCGTCGCGTGGTCGGGCGGGGCGCCCGTCGAGCGCGTCGACGTGAGCGTCGACGGCGGGCGGTCGTGGCACCACGCCGACCTCGACACGCACCCCTCGCCCTACGCCTGGCGCGCATTCCGTTGGACGTGGAAGGCGCCCCCCGCGGGCGAGGCAACGCTCCTCGCGCGGGCGTACGATGCGGACGGCGCGGCGCAGCCCCTGGAGCCGCCGTGGAACCGCTACGGGTACGGGCAGAACGCGGTGACGCCCGTGAAGGTCCGCGTCAGCCCATCGTGAAATTCTCCCGCCGCGCCACCTCGGGCATGGCCCGCGCGCGGGGGATCGCGCGCAGGACCGCGGGCGCCTCCCCCGCGACGCGCGCCCACGCGTGCGCGAGGAGACCGGTCCCGAGGAGGAGGCCCGCGCCCGCAAGCGCCACGATCTCGGGCTTCTTGCGCCACGCCGCGAGCGTGAGGGCGGTCGCGCCCGCGGCGCCGAGGATGCCCCACGCCGATTCGTGCTCGCGCACGCGGCGCCACTCGTCCGCGAGACGGCCCGAGGCGATCTCCTGGCCGAGCGAGCGCCCGAGCGCGAAGGCCTGGAGCCCCCCGAGGACGCGACCCGCGGCGCCCACCGTCCTGCCGACGACGTTGACCATGGTCCCGACCCTCGCGCGGCGGGGGCCTTCAACGGTTGCGGCCGATCGCTCGATCACCTGAGGTCGACGACCTCGCCCGTGACGGGGAGGTGGACCTCGCGCTCCGGGAGGGCCTCCTTGAGGGGCTCCCGGTTGTCGCTGTGGAAGAGGATCACGTGCTCGGGGTCGCATTCGCGCGTGAAGCGCACGAGCTCCGAGTGAGCCGCGTGGCCGCTGAAGTCGAAGCGGCGGATCTCGCACTCGATCTTCGCGGGCGCGCGATCGTGCGGCGCGAGGACGCGCTCGTCGAGCACGCGGCGGCCGACCGACCCGGGGACCTGGAAGCCCGTGAAGAAGATCGCGCTTCGGGGGTCCTTCCGGATCTTCTCGGCGTACTGGAGGACGGGGCCGCCCTCCATCATGCCCGAGGTCGTGACGATGACGTCGCCCTCCATGGCGCGCTCGCGCGCGGCGGGAGAGCGCACGATCTTGGTCGCGGCGAGGGCCCGCTCGAGGCCCTTCGGGTCCCGCACGTAGCGCGACTCGTCGAGCATCATCTTGATCACGTGCTTCCCCATGCCGTCGAGCCACACGTCGTAGCCCTGGTCGAGGAGCACCATGAGCATCTCCTGGCTGCGGCCCACCGCGAAGGAGGGCACGACGACCTGGCCGCCCTGCGCGACGACGCCCGCGACGGCGTCGAGGAACTGCTCCTCGACGACGGGGCGCGGCGTGTGCTCGCGGCCCGCGTACGTCGCCTCCATCACGAGGACGTCGCACTTCACGGGCCTCGCGGGGCGGCAGAGCTTCGTGTCGACGAGGTTGAGGTCGCCCGTGAAGAGGACCGTCGTGTCGCCGTCCGAGACCTCGAACATCGTCGAGCCGGGGATGTGGCCCGCGTCGTGGAAGCGGACCCTCATGTCGCCGATGCGGCGCTCGTCGCCGTGGTCGAACGGAACGTGGGCGCTGCGCATCGCCGCGATGTCGCCCGTCTGGAAGGGCTGCGGATACCCCTCGATGCGCGCGATCTTGAGCGAGTCGTGGGCGAGGAGTTCGGACATCTCCGCCGTGAGGCGGGTCATGTGGATGGGCGCCGCGTGCGTGCCCGCGACCCACGGCATCATGCCGGAGTGGTCGAGGTGCGCGTGGCTGAGGAGCGCCGCGTCGACGGGCGGCGCGGGCTCGGGATACTTGGGCGGGTCGGACGGGGCCATCCCGTAGTCGAAGAGGAGACGGTTCTCCCCGTGGTCGAGGAGCATGCCGAGGCGACCGACCTCGTTCACGCCGCCGAGAAACTGGAACTTCATGCGAATCGGACGGGCCGGGTGGCCCGATGGGGCCCGGTATGCGCCCCCCGGACTTGACTGTTCCGGGGGGCGCGGTCCGGCCTTCGGCGTCTCAGCCCTCTTCCTCGGCCGGGGCCTCGGCCGCCTTGCCGCGGCGCCGGCGCCGCAGGAAGACCACGAGGAAGGCGACGAGGACCGCGACGAGCGCGAGGAACACGTACCAGTAGCTCGCGACGAGGTCGGCGAAGCCGAGCACCTTCGCGTCGAAGACGCGGTCGGCCGCGACGTCGTAGTACTTCGTCGGGCGGCCCGCCTTCGTCGTGTCGAGGCCGTAGACGCTTCCGCCGAGCTTCTCGTCCCGGACGACCCTCGTGATGATGTCGCCCGCGGGGTCGTAGAAGCGGTCGTAGCGACCGTCCCCGTCGGTGTCCGCAAGGAACTGGAGACCGCCGTTGCCGACGAAGTCCTTCGCGATCACCGAGGTGAGCTGGCGGGACGCGAGGTTGTACAGCTTCTCCGGCTGCTTGTTGTTGTCGAGGTCGAGCAGGTAGTCCGGGATGCCGTCGCCGTCAAGGTCGGCCGCGTCGCTGATCCTCGAGAGGTACAGCGTGTCGGGGTCGAAGTAGATGTTCGCGATGCCGCGGTAGCCCTCGTTCGTGGCGGCCTCGAGCAGGAACTGCGTGCGGCCGTCGTTCTTGAGCTTGACCTTCGCGACGAGCTGCGTCTGGGTCTTCTGGAACTCGACCTCGCGGAACTCCTCGTAGCCGTCGCGCGGGTCCCGGTTTGCGTCCACGAAGACTTCGCGGAAGCCGTCGTTGTCGACGTCGAACGGACGGTAGTCGAGGACCGACACGACGACCGGCGTCGCATCGTCCTTGACGAGGTTCGCGGCCGCGGCCTTGATCGACGATCCGAAGAGCGTGATCGTGTAGGTGCGCGGCGACGGGAGCTGGTCGCGCGGCGACCGGAGCGTCAGCTGCACGAGCGTGCTTGCGCCGGGAAGGAGCGTGACCTGGTCCTGGCTGAACTCGCGGGTCCAGCCCGGCAGGCCGCGCAGGTCGGCGTCGAGCCGGATCGTGTCCTCGCCGTTGCCCGTGTTCGTGACGCGGACGCTGAAGAACGACGGGACGCCCGGGATGACGTCCACGCGCGACGGCGTCGCGACGAGGTCGAGGCCGTAGTCGTGGATGCGGACCTTCATGGTCGCTTCGCTCGACGTGCGGCGGTCGGGCGCGAGCACACGCAGCGTCACGGGGAGCTCCGTGCCCTCGGGTACGACGTTCGGCGCGCGCACCACGAGGTTGACGAAGCGCTGCTCGCCGGGCTTCACCGCGAGGCTCGTGATGTTCAGCCCTTCCGTGTTCTGCACGTAGGCGGTGAACTGGGGCCCGCTCTGGAGCGTGCCCATCACGGGCTCGAGCGGGAACGTGCCTTCGACGCTCCCGCGGTTCGTGATCGCGATCTGGTACGAGGCGAGGCCGCCGCGATCGACGATGCGCTCCGCCGTCTGGGCCTTGACCTCGGGGAAGGCCTGGCCGCCCGCGACGTTGAGCGTCACCTTCGTCGAGGCGAACGCCTCGACGGCGGTGGGGTCGCGCGCCGTGAGGACGACGTCCATGAAGCGGCCCGAGATGAGGTCGCGGTTCGGCGCGTTGACGACGTAGGCGACCTGCGTCGTGCGTCCGGCCTCGACGAACACGGAGAGCCCGTTGTCGAGGTTGGACGTGAAGTTCGGCAGCCGCGAGGACGTGAGCGTGACCCGGTGCGCGAGGCTCGGGTCCGTGTTCGTGACGTTCACGATGTACGTCGCGGACCCGCCCGGCGTGATCACGGCGGAGGCCGGGGTCGCGTCGATCGCGAGGAGGCCGCCCTGCCGGATGGTCGCGTAGAAGTTCGCGTGCCGCTGGAGGGTACCGGCGACGCCTTCCGTCTCCGTGCGCGGCGTGAACGTGACGGTCACGTTCACCTTCGCGTCGGGGTCGACGCCCGGCCGCGCCGAGGTCGGCGCCGTGAGCGTCAGCGCGAACGTGCGGTTCTCGTGCGGCGCGAGGCTGAACGAGAACTCGCGGGGCGTGAGGCCCCACAGGTTGCGGTCGGCCGCGGGCTCCTCGACGAAGGCCTTGAGCGTGCCCGTCGCGGGGCTCGAGCCGTTGTTCGCGACGTAGAGCAGGTACGACGCGCTCTTGCCCGGCTGGATCGGCTGGCGCGCGAGCGCGCAGTCCGGAGCCCCATCCACGGGGCAGCGCGGGAAGAGCGTGAGGTTCGCGAGGTTCGTGATCTCGGCCGTGAACCCGAGCGCGTCGCGCTCGATCGCGCCGAAGTCCGGCGAGAGGAGCTCCGCGACGAGCTGGAACTGGAGGTTCTCGCCCGCGCGCGGCTTGTACGCGCTCGTGGGGGGCTTGACGCAGATCTCGACCTCGCGGTCGAGGAACGTTTCGCGCCGGTTGGTCTGCGAGTTGACGTTCTTGAACACAAGCGTTTCCACGAACTTGTTCTTCACCGGCTCGGGGCCGCCGCAGGCGCCGTCGTTCGCGCCGTCGGCGAAGCGCATGCCCACCGTCCAGCCGAGGTCCTTGCGGACGCCCGTGAAGTTGAGGTACACGTTCGAGAGCGCCCAACGCGATTGCGAGAGCTGGTAGTCGCCCCAGCTCGCCCCGTGCGTGACGCGGGCCTTGAACGAGAGCGTGCCGTTGAGGTCGACCGCGCCCTTCGTGATGGGCTGGATCCGCTTCAACGGGTCGAGGCGCGACGTGTCGACGACGGGCTCGATCGTCTCGGGGTTCGTGCCGACGTAGCGGCGCTCGATGGGCTCGAGAAGGACCGCGCTCTCGCGGGGCGTCGGGTTGTCGCGGCCGCCGAGGCGCTGGTCGGAAGCCTCAGCCTGGAACGTCGCGGTCTGACGGACGTTGGACCCGGCGCTCTTCACGGCGATGGTGCCGACCGTGCTTCCGGCGCAGAAGTAGCGGGAGTCGGCCCCGTGGGCGGAGAAGATGTAGAACTCCGCCGTCTTGCCGCCATCGACCGAGAGGGTGTTCGGCGAGGGGCGGTCGGCGAGATCGTACGCCTTGCCGTCAGCGGTCCGGATGAACAGCCTGGGCGGGCTCCATTCAGGGGGAGGAACGCCGGTCGGGTTGTTCGAGTCCACCGTGCACCCGTTTTCGAAGCGGTTGTTCGGCAGGCCGTTCGGCGGGGTGATCGTGAACGTGTCGCGGCCCGCACCCGTGTTCGTGAGCCACACGCGCCACCACGTCCCCTCGACGAAGTCGCGGAAGTCCGGCTGCGAATTGGGCTGCCGGAACTCGACGACCTGCGTGTCCGGCGGAAGCGCGTTCGGGTTGCCCGGCGGACAGTTCGCCTCGAGCGACCCGCCCTGGGTGGGCCCGACGCTCTGGTCCGGGCACCACATCTCGAGCTTGCGCGTCGGCGAGGCGCCGATGCCGTTCAGGATCCGGATCGTGAAGCCCGGCTGGTTCAGGAGCGTGATGTTGATGGGCTTCGTGATCGCGCTGCCCGTGCCTTCGAGGAAGCTGACGTTGACGTCGACGCGGTACGGTCCCGCGTTCGAGGGCACCGTCCGGTTCACGCCCATGCGGAGCGTGACGGGCGCGGCCGCGCCGGGCTCGACGTTCTGGAGGACCGCGCGCGAGACGTTCTTGCCGCCCTGCGCGAGGCTCACGTGGTAGTTCGCGTCGGGATTCACGCTCGTCTGGACGGAAAGGTTCGCGGGGGTCG
The DNA here is from genome assembly GCA_035540375.1 of Candidatus Thermoplasmatota archaeon. Taxonomy (NCBI): domain Archaea; kingdom Methanobacteriati; phylum Thermoplasmatota; species Thermoplasmatota archaeon. The sequence goes on along the minus strand of DATLGO010000028.1, from coordinate 16,501 downwards.
TGCCGCGGTTCCACGCCCAGAGGGTGACGTTGATCCCGGTGCCCGGCAGGATGGCTTCGTCCGGGTTGCGGATGAGGAGGCCGAGGTCGCGTCGCGCCGCGTTCGAGACGGACGTGACGAGGATGGTGGAGGCCTTCGCGGAGGGATCGTTCACGCTCTCGGCCTCGAGGCGGAAGGCCGCGTTCGCGCCGTGGCCCGCGCCCGGCGGGGGCTGGATGCGCACGAACACGAGCTCGGTGCGGCCGGGACCGACCATGACCCGCGAGGAGCCGATGAGCGAGGGGCCCGAGACCGAGGCGGACCAGCCGGTGCCGGTCGCGGTGATCTCCGTGAGGCGGAGCGTGAGGTTGTCCCACACGCCGCCGAGGTTCTTCGCGGCCATGACGAACGTGGTCGCGCTTCCGGGCGCGACGTCGTGGCTCGTGGACTCGTCGGGGACGGGCGTCGTCGGGTCGTCGAAGGGCGCGATCGAGACCGTCTGCCGCGCGACGGCGAACGTCCAGTCCGGGATGCGGAGGTTCACCTGGTTCTGCGGATTGATGTAGTCGTCGCCGCGGAGGGCCGGGAACAGGGCCTTCACGGTGTAGACGCCGCTCGGGGCGTTCGAAAGGTCGAGCCAGGGCGTCGCGCCGGCGCTGCGCCAGACGTAGCCGCCCGCGGCCGGATTCGTCGCGCGCCCGTTCTGCTCGAACGCGAGCGACGTGCGACCGTCGGAGGCGACCGGGATCGGCGCGCCGCCGAAGAAGACCTGGACGATGGGGGACGGGAGGGCACGCGCGTGCGGACAGGCAGCGCCCGTGCACTCGAGGTCGACGCCGCGCGTCCACGTGACGCCCGGATCCACCGCGAAGGTCGGGGAGGAGGCCTGCGTGGGGCCGATCGCCGACTGGAACGCGTCCTTGAGCGCGAGGTGGAACTGGACGGTATTGTTCACGCCGGGACCGGCGGCGAGCGGCTTGAAGAACGTCGAGACGAAGTCCTTCGAGTCCGTCGTGAAGACCATCGCCTTGAGGGCGTTCGCGGTCTGGAGCTTGAGCGAGGACGGGTACTTCTGGGCCTGGTAGTGCAGGCTCCAGGAGCCCGCGTTGATGCCGGCGAGCGGGTCCGTGACCGTGATCTCCATGCGGATCTGCGCGCCCGCGCTGATCGTGACGTGGTCGTTGAGGCCGTCGCGGATGCGGATCTTCTGGAGCCAGAGGAACGGCTGGTTCGCGGACCCCGGCGGGCGGTCGAGGCCGTTGTCGAGCCAGGTGACCTTCGCGAACTCGGTCGCCTCGGTCGTCGAGGTGAGCGTGATGGTCCACGTGAGCGGGTTGCTCGCGTCCGTCGGGCGCGCGCGGACCCAGAGGCGGGTCTCGATCGCGTCGGCGCCCGTGATGTTGACGTCGTGCTGGAGCGGGCCCGTCTCGAAGATGGCGGTGTAGGCGCCCTTGTCCTGCGTGGGGCTCGGGCCGTTGGTCGGGATGTACGAGAAGCCCTGGACCTTCCCTTCGGGGTTGCAGTCGCGCCCGTTGCAGTTCGTGTTGTCCGCGTTGAGCTGGATCGGCGGGATCGTGTCGAGCCAGTTCACGTTGCGCGAAGACAGGCGCGCCGGATCGAAGAACGTGTTCGACTCGCTCCGGAGGTAGAGGAACGTGGTCGAGGGGATCGGCTTGTAGAACACCGAGGGTCCGTCGACCCAGGTGGCGCGCTCCTCGGGGCCCGCCCGCGCCGTCTGGGCGGCGGTGCCCGGCGTGATGACCACGAGGGCGGGGGCGAGCAGGACGGCGAGGACCATCAGGGCCACGATCTTGCGGGACTTCACGGTTGCACACTCCTGGAGTTGGAAATCATCGGGACCGCCCCCCGCGTCGCGAGGCCGCGAGGGCCGCGACGCCGACGATGGCGGCGAGGGCGAGCGCGAGGCCCGGCGCCGGCAGCACCACGGTGGTGGGCGGCGTCGGATTCGTCGCGCGCGCGTTGAGATTGGCGAAGAGGGTGATGTTCTCCTCCGCGATCGGATCGCCGTGGACGCGCGGGATCGAGCGCGCGTACACCTTGACGGCGTAGCGGTCGCCCGCCACGCCATCCTGCGGGGAGAAGATGTAGACCGGAACGAGGGTCGACTGGCCCGCGGGGAGCAGGAACGCGTTCGAGTCGACGTCCACGACCCAGTTCTTGCCGCCCACGATGCGGGGCGCGTCGTAGATGACCTCGAAAAGCGTCGGGACCGAGCCCGTGTTCTTGACCGTGAGGTTGAACACGGCGAAGCGGCCGACCTCCACGAAGAGGCCGCGGCTCGGGACGCTCAGGTTCACGCCGAGCGTCGGATTCACGGTGTAGAGAACGGTGACCTGGTCGACGCCCTGCGGCGTGCGGGCGATGACCGTGAAGAGGTTCGTCGTGCCGTTCGCGGCGGTCGGCGGGACCGTGATCGCGACCTGCGCGGTCGTGATCGCGTTCACGGCGACGCTCGTGGACTTCGGCTCGAGGTTCGCGGCCCAGAACGGCCCGTCGCTCACCTTCTGGTCGAGCGCGAGCGAGACGTCCGCGGGCGCGTTCCCGACGTTGCGGAGCGTCACGTAGATCGTGTCGGTGCGGCCCTTCGCGATGGTGCGCTCGGCCGACCCGGTGAGCTGGAGCGTGACGCCCGTCACGGCGCCCACGTTCACGGGAATCGCGACGGAGACCGCGTTGTCGCGCGTCGCGCTGCGGAACGTGACGTTCGCCGCGTAGGCGCCGGGCGAGACGCGCTCGGCGTGGATCGTGACGGCGACGCTGCGCGTCTCGCCGGGCTCGACGTTCGCGAGCCGCGTGACGTTCGCGCTGAAGCGCATCTCGGGGAGGGCGGGCAGCTCGACCGTGAGCGTGTCGGGGCGCGCGCCGGTGTTCTTGACGCTCACCGTGGTCGTCACCGACTTGTAGGGCTGCGTGGAAGGCGCGGGGCCCGAGAGCGTGGCGGAGATCGCGGGCGCGACGAGGAAGCGCTCGACCTTCGTGTCGGTGATGCCCGCGAGGACGTCCCCGGGGCCCGAGAGGGCGACCTTCTTGAAGCCGCCCGCGGCGGTCCAGAGCGTCGCGGCGCGGCTTGCCGCGTGCGCGGTGATGCCCGCGGGGGAGGCGGCGGCGACGTAGCTTCCGGCGGCGTCCGTCGCAAGCGACGTGACCGCCGATCGCGACGCGTTCCAGAGCAGGCGGTAGGCCAGGCGCGACTCGTCCCACGCGAACGCGAAGAGCGAGGCGTCGCCCGCGGCGTAGAGCCGTCGGCCGTCGTCGCTCGCGGCGAGGTGGCGCAGGTTCGCGTCGCCGGTCGCGAGGCGGTCGATGCGCCCCGCCGTCGCGGCGCCGACGTTCGGCCACGAGACGATCCTGCCCGACACGGTGGAGGCGACGATGATGCCGCCGTCGGCGCTCAGATGGACGTCTAGGATCTCGCCGCGGCCGTCGGGCTCGTCGACGTGGCCCGTGAACACCGGGGCGTCGCTCGAGGATCCGCCGACGCGGAAGAGCTTGACGTAGCCGAAATTGCGGTTGTCCGTGACGAGCCGGCCGCCCGCGAGGACCCAGTTCCCGTCGGCGGAGACCGCCACGTCGTTCACGCGCCCCGCGTCCGTGACGGCGAGGCGGCGCACGCTCGTGGCGTCGTGCACCCAGACCGTGCCGCGGTCCTCGGCCTCGACCCAGGTCGCCGAGGCCATGATGCGGCCGTCGGCCGACATCGCGAGCGCGACCGGCGTGCCCGTCAGGGCCGCGGAGAAGTTGCCCAGGGTGCCGGTCGCGTTGTAGCGCAGCATCGTCGGGCGCGGCGTGACACCGCCGGTCGAGGGGGCAAGGAGCGACGCGATGCGCGTGCCGCCCGCGCTCACCTCGACGTGCGTGCGGGACGCGGCGTCGCGGGAGGAATCGTGGAACATGCGTCCCGAGGCGTTGTAGACGATGAGGTCTTCGCCGTTCGTGACGGTGCGCGGCGCGGCTGGCACCGTGGCGTCGATCGGTTTCGCCGTCGAGACGGCGAGCACGCTCCCGTCGCGCGCGATCGCGACGTCGAGCGGTTGGCCGGGCGTCGTGTCGGACGAGGCGGCGGTGGGCGCCGTCCCCGCCGCGTGCGCGAACGCGGGGAACGCGAGGAGCGCGACGAGGGCGAGCGGGACGAGACGGGATCGCAAGCGTGGTCCTCCTAACGGCTCCGGCGCGCGAGGCCGCGCGCGAGGAGCGCGAGACCGGCGAGCGCGAACGCGGCCATCGCCCCCGAGGGGCCGGGGATGCCCGCGAGGAGGCTTCCGGCGGAGCCGTCGCCGGAGGCCTTCACGACCTCGATCGGCACGCTCTTGCTCTCGGTCTTCGCGGGGTCGCTCACCGAGTGCGCGCGCACGGAGACCTGCGCGAGGTCCGCGTCGCGGACGAGCTTCGTGACGGTGACGGTCACGAGCGAGGTGCGTCCGGGGTCGAGGTTGATGCTCGTGCGGTCGAGCGTGACGTTCCAGTGGGGCGCCGCGCTCGCCGGGACGATGGTGGCGGTGAGGTTGATCGTGTCGGGCGTGTTGCCGCGGTTCACGACCTTCATGCGGAAGGTCTGGATGCCCGAGGCGCCGATCTTGAGCAGGCCATCGTCGGGGAGCGTCGACGGGTCGGTGTCGATGCCCGCGCCGAAGGTCGGGTTCACGCGCGCGACGATCCCGAGCTGGCCGACGGCGGACCCGCCGCCGACGGAGCCGAACACCGTGATGTCGTTGCGCTGCCCGTCGAGCGCGTCGGCGGGCGCCTGGATCGTGACGCGGCCGCTCTGCGCGCCGCCGGGCGGCACGAGGATCTGGCGCTCCTCGAAGCGGATGTTCCAGTTGGGCCCGGAGCTCGGGTTCTGGAACGCGCTGAGGTTCACGAGCGCGGGCGCGTTGCCCGTGTTGCGGATCGTGAAGGCGTGGTCGACCTCGCGGTTGCGGTCGATCGAGACGTCGCGCTTCGGCGCCTCGAGCGTGATGTTGTAGACCTTGTTGATGGTCACGTTCAGCTTGATCGTGGGACCCACCGCGCGCAGGCTCGAGGCCTTCGAGAGGACGCGGACCTCGGTCACGTAGCTGCCGGGGAGCGTCTGCTCGTTCGGCTGCACGACGATCGGGATGTTGCGGCCCTCGCCGGGCGCGAGCGAGTACACGGGCAGCGCATCGCCGAACCAGCCGGCGGGGCGGCGGACGTCGATCGTGTAGTTGTCGACGCCCGAGCCCGTGTTCGTGACGTTGAGCGTGAACTGGAGGCGCTGGAACGGATTGGCCGTGCGGCGGTCGCCGTCGATGACCTGCGCGGCCGCGGCCCAGACCTGGCGGTAGCTCACGAACTTCTTGTCGCCCGCGATCGCGATCGTCTGGCCGGACTCGCCCGTGCGCACGGCGCGGACGGGACCGTCGGCGCCGAGGTTGATTGTCCAGAGCGGCGTCGATCGGTTGTGCCAGAGGCCGTGCACGACGTTGCCCGCGGCGGCCAGGGTGTACTCGCCGTTGCCGCTCATCGACACGTCGACGGTCGCGCCCGTGGTGGCGAAGCGCGCGATGCGGGCCGCGAGGAGGTCGGCGCGCTCGACGATCGCGTAGATGCTCACGGCGCCGTCCGTGTTGAGGCCCGACCCGACCGCGAAGTGCGTGCCGTTGCCCGCGATCGCCACGGCGCGGACGGGCGCGTTGTAGTTGTCCGCGTACTGCGGCCAGAGGCTCGACAGGAAGTCCGCGGTGTTGTAGTAGTAGACGAAGCCGGTGTTCGCGGTCGTCGTGGTGCCGGCCACCGCGCGGCGGCCGTCCTTCGACACCGCGACCGACGTGACCGTGCCGGTCACCGTCTCGCGGTGGAACTGGTTCTTGCACGCGCCCGTGATGTCGATCTCGTCCGAGTTCTGGCGGCGGGCGCAGCTCGCGGGGTCCTTGATGAAGACGACCGAGCCGACCGTGCCCGCGACGAGCATCGTGTTGTCGCGGGAGAGCTCGACCTTCTGGGCGTGGGAGAGGGGCATCGTGTGGCGCCAGGCGATGGAGACCTCCTGGGTCTCCGTAAGCGGGACGATGCGCACGATCTGGCCGTTCTGGCCCACGGCGGCCGCGATGTAGATCGAGCGGCCATCCTGGCTGATCGCGACGTCGTTGATGGCCGTGAGGCCGGGGATGTGGTTCGGGCCGATGCGGGCTTCCCAGATGGGGGTCCCGCCGCGCGTCGTGGACCACAGGCTGAGGAGGTTGCCGGGGCCCGCGACGACGAAGAGCGCGCTGTCGGCCGGCGAGCGGGGCGCGGCGGCCTTCACGATCTGGGGCTGGTTCGTGCGGTTCGTGGGCAGGTGGTGGCCTTCCCAGACGCGTCCCCGGGTCATGTCGAAGGCGTACAGGTCGTACGCGATCTGGCCGGGGATGACGGGCAGGGGGTTCGGCGTGACGCCGACGAGGCCGAAGCGGCCCGTCGCGTCGAGGGCGAGCGACGAGATGGCCTGGTCGGCCGTCGTGGTGCTCACGGCGCCCGGAGCGGGCTTGTAGGGCTCGGCCCCCGCGAGCGGCATCGCGGAGACGACGAGGAGCAAGGTGAATAGGAACGCGACGCGGGCAGGCTTCTCCATGACGCTCACCAGCAGCCGAAACCCGGGGCGGCTGTCGCGCGTGGATATAAATGTGGGTATTTAGACCCTGTGAATCCGTCGCGATGACAGGCAGGCACGGCGGGCGCTTCGTGGGGCCGACTCCAGTTAAGCGTTCCGGATGCACCGTCCAAGCGCCGCGACGGGGGCGGCCACCCCGGGCGGAGGCGGCCGGACGCGACCGGCCGCGCGCGCCCGGCTTCAGCCCTCGCCGGGGCCGCCGAGGGCGGCCTGCAGCTCCCGCTGGAGCGACGTGAGCCGCTCCCGCAGGCGCGTCTCCTGACGCTTCGCGGATTGGAGGCGGACGTCCATCGTCTCCTTCTGCTCCTCCAGGTCCTTCTTGAGGGTCTCCGCGTCCTTCACGCGGATGAGGAGGCTCCCGACGCTGCGGTAGAGCGTGGCGCCCGCCTCGAGCTTCGCGAGCTCCTCGAGCGTGCGCTCGACCTCGCGCAGCTGGGCCTCGATCTGGCCGCGCTGCTGGATGACGACCTGGGCCTGCTGCTGCAGCTCCTGGAGCTGGCGGAGCTGGTTCTGGAGCTGGGGCGGGATGTCCGCGGCCATGCGGCCGGCATGGCGCGCCGGCTCTTTAATCCCTCGGACTCACGGGCGTCGCGCGGCGGCCGCCGCGTCGAGCGCGGTGCGCGCCCAGCGCAGGTAGGAGTTGACGGCGGCGCGAAGCGAGGGGACGTCCTCGGCGGCGAGGTCGAGGGTCACGCGCGCGCCGTCGCGGGCGAGGGCGCCCCGCGTCTTCGGAACCTCGTCGCCGACCTCGGGGCCGAGGGCCCCCGCGAGCGCCGCGGCCTCCGCTTCGCTCGGGGCTTCGAAAACGAGGGTGGCCGCATGCGGCGCTCGGGGCGCCACGCGGCTCACCGGGCGACGACCTTCTTCGCGACGGTCGGGCGCTCCTTGTAGAAGACCTTGGAGCCGCAGTAGGGGCAGCGCATGCCGATGTTGTTCGCGTCGAACTCGACGTTGCGACGGCACTTCCCGCAACGGTAGTCCAACGTCACTCCTCCGCGGGGGGCGCGAGCGCGGCGACCTCGGCGGGGACCTTGCCCTCGAGGATTTCGCGCAGCTGGCGCTGGCTCGTCTTGAACGCGGGGGTCTCGGGGACGTAGGCGCCGCCGGCGAACTTGTGACCGCACTTGTCGCAGGCCCAGATGCCGGTCGAGACGCGCGCGACCTTCGGGGCGGCGCAGCTCGGGCACGTGTGCTCCGCGTGCTGGCGGACCTCGATCTCGCGGATGCGCCGGCGGATGCGGACGCCGTACCGGGTTCCGAAACGGCCGACCGACTTCGCCTTCTTGGTGCGCTTCGACATGGAGGATCACCCGAGGATGACGAGGGTCTGCGATGACGCTTCCCCCATTTAATACTTTACAGCCCCCCGGCGCCCCGGGCTCCGGTCGGGCCGACCCGGACCCGCGACCGGGGCGCGCGGGGCCCCACGACCCCGACGCGGCGAGGTTCGGCTTCCTCCCAGGGGTTCCGGGCGCGGGGGGCAGAGGATCCCGCGCGGCGCGGACGGTCGGGGCTCAGCTATAAGGAGCGGTTTCTCCTAGCCTCCCCCGGGAGGCCCTGCCTTGCACCGATCCATTGCCGCCCTCATCGCGCTCGCCGTCTCGACCGGAAGCTTCGTCGCGCTCCTTGCGCCCACCACGAGCGGGACGCCCGGCGACCTCGTGGGGGACGTCGTCGTCCCCGTGACGTCCTCGATCGGCGTGAGCATCGCCTTCGACGGGACCCGCTTCTGGTACACCAACTACTACGACGCCGACCAGCTCCACGCCTACACGGTGAGCTGCGTCGGCCCCGCGTGCACGTCCACCCTTTCCCAGACCCTCTTCGTCCACGACAGCATCGGCCGGCCGGTGCAGGCCCACGCGCTGTCCTTCGACGTGGGTCGCGGCCTCCTCTGGACCTCCGCGGGCGACGGCGCCGTGTGGACGATCGACCCTGCGACGGGCCTCGCGACGAAGCGCTTCGACCTCGGCTGCTGTGCGAGCCTCATCGACGGCCTCGCCTACGACGGGACCGACGACTCCGTGTGGCTCAGCGAGGACGCGAGCCATATCCTCCGCCACTACAGCGCGACCGGCGCGGTCATCGAGACGATCACGGTGTCGTCCCTCCCCTCGTTCCCGCAAGGCTGCGGCAACTCCGGCATCGCGGTCGGCGGCGACTACCTCTACCTCGGCACGGCCCACTGCGGCGTGATCTACCGCTGGCACCGCGCCTCGAACGCCGGCGAGACGTTCGCGACGCCCGGCGGACGCGACGAGGACCTCGAATGCGACACCGTCACCTTCGCGCCCCGCGCGGTCATGTGGTCGAAGGACGCCTACAACAACCACGTGACGGCGATCGAGATCGAGTCGGGCACGTGCGGCATCGGGGGCTTCCCGCCGTGCGGCGGCACCCTCGACGTGGCCCTCATCGACCCCGCGCCCGGCTTCGACTACCTCGGCGGGAGCAAGATCGCCCAGTCGCCCCCCCTCGGCGCGCCGCGCGTCTCCGGGACCCTGACCCTCCGCGCGACGGCGACCGGATCCGCCGGGGTCGCGGGCGTGACGTTCTTCGTCGACGGCAACCCCATCGGCACGGACGCGACGGCGCCCTACGAGATCGCGTGGGACTCCACGACGGTGCCGGGCGGCGCGCACGTGATCACCGCCTCCGCGCGCGACCTGGACAACTGCCCGACGAGCGTGTCGCAGCCCGTCGTCGCGGTCTGCGGCACGCCCGTCGACGTCGCGATCGCGCGCCCCGCAATCGACACGAACTACCGGGGCGACGTCGCGTATCCCGGGTCGGGCACGCCCGTCGTCATCGGCGACCTCACGGTCCGCGCGTGGGCCTCCGACCCGGGCCGGATCGCCTCCGTCACGTGGTCCGAGAACGACGCGCCCTTCGCGACCTCCCTCGCCGGCCCCGACTTCGCGGCCCTCTGGCCCGCCTCCGCGTCGACGGCGGGACCGCGCGTGCTTGCGGCGAAGCTGCGCGAGACGGACCCGCGCTGCGTCCACGAGGTCTCGACGATCGTGAGCATCGCGGACCTGGATCGTGAAGCGGTCGCGCGCGCGGTCTTCGCCACCACGGCGCAACCCGCGGAGCCCGTCGTGCGCTCGCGCGGCGCGACGCTCGACGGTCCCGACGCGCTGTTCCACGCCTTCACGCACGCCGCCGCGGACGTGCGCGCCGACACCCTCGAGGACCGCACGCAGCGCATCGAGGATGAGCGCGGCTCGGGCGCGCGCGCGCTCTCCCGCATCGAGAACGTGACGCTCCTCGGCGGCCGGATCACGGTCGAGGTCCTGCGCGCCGAGGCCGAGGCGCTCTTCAGCCACGAGGCGTTCGACACGATCGCGAGCGACACGGGCACCCTCGTCGCGGGGGTCGTCGTCGACGGAACCGCGATCCCGGACCCCGTCGCGCCCGGCACCAAGGTCGCGGTCCCGGGCGTCGGCACGCTCGTGCTCCACGAGACGGTCGTCGTGCGCAACGGGTCCTTCGCGGAGATCGCCGTGCGCGGCCTCCACCTCTACGCGAACGTCAACGGCCTCAGGAGCGAGGTCATCCTCGCCCACGCGGTCGCGGGCGTCGACATCGGCGGCCACGGCTTCGCGGGCGAGGTCCACGCGATCGACCCCCAGGACGACGCGGGGACGGGAGGCGACGTGGGCGGCACCCCCGCGAGCGCGCACGAGCTCGCCCTCGGGCTCGGCGGAACGGACCACGGCGTCGCGGTCGTCGGAGGAAGGCTCACGACGGTCGACCGGGCCGACGCCTACAAGGTCATGGCGCGCGAGGGCGAGAAGATCGTCGTCACGCTCACGCCCTCCACGCGCGCGCACGTCACGACGCAGACCTTCAGCTTCCCGGCCGTCGGCGCGAGCGCGACCGTGGACCACATGAGCCTGCCCGATCCGAGCGTCTCGCTCCTCCAGCCCGTCACGAACGACGCGATCCTCGTCTCGGACGCCCCGTTGTCCGCGCCCGAGCGCCTCGAGCTGAACGTCGACCGCGACGGTCACTGGACGATCCTCATCGAGCTCGACGGCGGCCAGGAGGCCAACTACACGCTCTCGGTGTCCGTGACGCCGCTCGTCTTCGCGCCCGACGCGCCCCGCGGCGACTACTGTCGCCACACGGCCGCGCCGGTGCTTGCGGCGGACGACGTCGTCGTGAACGTGATGCGCTCCACGACGGACAAGCACGTCTACAAGCTCTTCGCGGCGATCGGCGACGACGTCGCGGTGACGCTCACGCCCGGCGACGCGGATGGCCAGGACTTCGACCTCTACGTCTACGACCGCGCCTGCAAGCTCCTCACGTGGAGCGTGAACGGGAAGAGCGTCTTCTGGCCAGGCGACGTCCCGAAGGGCGTCCCCGAGGCCGCGGCCATCCTGCCCGCGCTCTACACGGGCGAGTACTGGATCGAGGTGCGGCGCTTCATCGGCGTCGGCAACTACGTGCTCACGGTCCACGACCACACCGTCATCCCGACGGTTCCCGGCAACGACGCGGGCACGGGCGCGGACGCCTCCAACTCGGAGGCCTCGCCCACGGTGCTTGCCGAGCCCCAGCAGGGCGCGTGGCAGGGCCGCTTCGAGGACCTCGACCCGAAGGACGTGTATGCGATGGACCTCAGGACCGGCGAGCGCCTCGTCGTGACGCTCGCGCCGTCGCCCGCGAACACGATGCGCCTGACGCTCAAGGATGCGTGGGGCGCGACCCTGACCACGACGGCGGCGCCGCAGACGGGGTCCGGATCGGCCGTGCTCTACGGTCCCGCGCCGGCGCCGATGCGCGTGCTCCTCGTCGTGGAGCCGGTCGTGGGCGGCGGGAACTACGTGTTCACCGTGACGCACGCGTAGGACAAAGAAGAACGAAAACGGAGATCGGGGCGCCCGGGAGGGCGCCCCGCGGTTTTTCCCGGCGCGAACGCGCCGGTTGGGCGCTCAAGGCAGCGAGAAGCCCGTGGCCTTGATGACCTGCTCGCGGATGTCGCGGGCGCGCTCGCGGCCCGTCGCGACGATCCACTTGACCTCGTTGCGGGTGAGGCCGCCGACGAGACCCTTCTGCATGGCGCGGATGTCGCCGTTCTCGTCCGTCGAGACGGAGAGGCGGGGACCGCCGACCTGGTCCTCGGCGAGGCCGGGGTCCAGGACGATCGCGTTCTCGCTGCCGAGCTTGAGGCCCGTCGTCATGATGGGCAGGTGGTCGACCGGCATCGGCATGTCCTCGCCGACCTCGTGCTTCGAGGCCGGGACCTTCGCCGACACGAGCGCGCAGATGGCGCCGAGGCTCGCCGCGTCGAAGAGGTTGCCGTCGTAGTCGACGATGTGGATGTCGACGTACGTCATCCACACCTTCTCGCCCTCGACGATGCAGAGCTTCTCGACGTTGATCGTCTTCGTCTCGCGGATGCCGCGGTCGACGACGCGCGCGAGCTCGATCGCCGCGGGGCGCGGCGGGCCGGGCTCGAACGTCGGCGAGGCCATGGGGATGAGCTCCGCGCTCGTCGTGAGCACGCCCGACTTGGGGGAGTCCGCGTAGGGCTCGCCGATCGCCATCTTGACGCCGACGAACACGTCGGTGTCGCCGATCTGGACGCGGGCCGAGCCCTCGGCCTGCTGGATGAGGTTCGTCTGGATGCGGATCGGACGGTACTCGTCGAACGCGCGGCCATCGAAGCGGCGGCCCTCGCGCGCGAGCGCGTAGATGTGGTCCTTCTTGATCTCGCTCACGACGTCGTTCTCGCCCATCTCAGTAGCCTCCTTCGGAGCCCTCGTCGGGCTCGTGGCCGCGCTCGGTCTCCTCCTCGTCGGAGGCCTGCGTCTCGGCGGCGCGCTCGTAGCGGTCGACGAGCGCGCGCTTCTGGATGCCGTAGATCGTGTGCGCGGCGTCCGAGGCCATCGTCAGCGCCTCGTCGAACTCGGCGTCCGTGAGGTGGCCGTCCATCTGCATGAGGACGAACTCGTTCGTCTTGGGGACGATCGCGATCGGGAGGTCCGTCTCGCCGAAGTTGTCCTCCTCGCGCGAGAGGTCGAGGACGACCTTCCCGTCGATCTTGCCCGCGGCGACGCTCGACACGAGGCCCTTCATCGGGATGCCCGCGTCGGCGAGCGCGACGCTCGCGGCCGTGAGGCCCGCGCAGCGCGTGCCGGCCTCGGCCTCGATGACCTCGATGAAGACGTCGATGGCCGTCCGCGGGTAGAGCTGCGTGAGCACCACGTGCGCGAGGGCCTCGGAGAGGATCTTCGAGATCTCCTGGCTCCGGCGGTCGGGGCCGGGGCGCTTGCGGTCGGAGACCGAGAAGCTCGCCATGTTGTAGCGGCAGCGCACGATGGCGCGGACCGGGTCCTGGTCGTGCCGGGGGTGCGCCTCGCGCGGCCCGTAGACCGCGACGAGGATCTTGTTGCCGCCCCACTCGAGATACGCGGAGCCGTCGGCGCGCTTCAGCACGCCGGCCTGGATCTTGATCGGCCGGAGCTCGTCGGGCCGGCGGCCGTCGATGCGGCGACCGTCCTTGAAGAGCTCCATGCCCTCTGGCTTTTTGCCACCCATGTGAAACACCTACGATTCGTCATCCTCGGGGTCGTCGTCCCCGTCGCTGTCGTCGAAGCCCTCTTCGCCCTCGGGCTCCCCGCCGTCGCCGCCTTCGTCCTCGCCGGACTGGCGGCGCTCGCTCTCGCGCTCCGCGCGGACCTCCTCGTAGCTCCGGCCGCGGGCGTCCTCGAGGAGCTTGCGGATGCGGTCCGTGAGCCCGCTCGTGTGCGCCTCGGCCTCGATCGTCTCGATGGCCCGGCGCGCGACCGCGATGTCCTGCGGCGCCCCGTCGATCCAGATGACGCCGTTCTGGCCGACGAGCATGCGCGTGTTCGTCATGTCCTTGATCATCGAGATCATGGAACCCTGGCGTCCGATGACGCGGGGCACCTTCGAGGGGCTGATGTCGAGCGTGATGCCGCCTTCGAGCTTGCGGCACTGGCGGTCCTTCATCGAGACCTGGACCTTGCGCAGCTCGTCGACGTGCACGACGCGCAGGAGGACGGTGTCGCCGACCGCGAGGTACTTCGAGGTCTCGCCGAACTCGACGCGCCACGGCACGTCGTTCACGTGCATGCCGACGTCCTGCGGCGCGCCCACGGTGATGTACCAGTTGGACGGGCCGTTTTCGACGACGGTGCCGATCACGAAGTCGCCGCGCATGGGCTCGTAGCGGCCGGAGAGCTGGATGACGCTCACGCGGTCGCCGCGGACCTCCTTGAGGCCGAGGCGCGTCGCAAAGACGCTGCCGCCTTCCCGATAGGTGTTGAAGCCGGGCTTCAGGCGCCCGGTGTCGTCCAGGAGCTCGCCGGGAACCACGAGCTCGCGGACCTGTTGTCCACGATGAGTCATGTCTGTCACGATCCGTGTTTCACGATCTTGGTTTCCGCGGACCCGTGCGTCCGCTTGTTCAGCTCCGCGTAGAACTCCGTCTGGAGCCCCGCGGGCATGGTGAGGAGGCCGACCCACGATCCGTCGGACTGCCACTCCTCCTTGCTCAGGTCTCCGAAGCCGCGGATGATCTGGTACGCCTTGCCGGCCTCCGTGGCCGGGATGCGGACGGCGATGGTGATGACCTCGAACTTGAGCGGGAGGAGCGGACGGAGCGCCTTGATGACGTCCGGGATCTGCGCCTCGACGCTCTTGAACGGGTCGAGATGGATGCGCGCCTCCTCCATCGCGGCCTCGATGCGGGCCGGCGGGTGGGGCGCGCCGCCCATCTGCGGGTTCACCGCGTTCCGCGCGATGTGCATCACGATGAGCTTGCGCTTGCGCTCGACCATGCGTCGCCGCTGGTCGGTCGTGAGCTGCAGGTCGCCCTTGAGCAGGATGCGGTCGACGCAGGCCTTGAGGTCCGTCGTGTCGAAGGCCTTCGTGAGCTCCTCGTTCGACGCCTTCTCGCCCGCCTTGGCGTCGATGAAGACGAACTCGGCGGCCAGCATGTCGTCGAGCTCGTACGCCTTCTTGCCGTGGCTCTCGCGGAACGCGAGGGCGATCTCGGGGTCCACGAGGATCTCGAGCTGCATCCCGTGCGTCTCGAGGCGCGCGATAACCGCTTCGTCCAGGGTGACCAAGGGGAGGCCCCCGTCAGCCGCCGGCGGGACCGATGGCCGCGTCCACGTGGCGCTTGATCACGTCGGGGGCGAGCTTGTGGAACGTCTCGGTCTTCGTGACGATGCCGATCTCGAGGGCGCTCGGGTTGAGCTTGCCCTCGGTCGCGCGGTGGAGCGCCTTGAGGCCGAGCTTGATCGCGTCGTCCTTGGACGCGCCCTCGCGGTAGTCGCTTTCGAAGACTTCCATGACGGCCGACCGGCCCGCGCCGATCGAGCTCGCCTTGTAGCTCATGAGGGCGCCCGAGGGGTCCGTCTCGAAGAGGTGGACGCCCGTCTGGTCGACGCCCGCGATGAGGAGCGCCGTGCCGAAGGGCCGGACGCCGCCGTACTGCGTGTAGGTCTGCTTGAAGTCGCAGATCTTCTTCACGAGCGTCTCGACCTCGATGCGCTCGTCGTACGTGACGCGGTTCATCTGGCCGTCGATGCGGGCGCGGTCCACGAGGACGCGGGCGTCCGCGACGAGACCGGAGGTCGCGCAGCCGACGTGGTCGTCGAGCTTGAAGATCTTCTCGATCGAGTCCGGCTCGATGAGCGCGGACGTGATGCGCTTGTCGACGATGAGCACGACGCCATCGTTGAACTTCAGACCGACCGTGGTGGTTCCGCGCTTCACGGCCTCGCGAGCGTACTCCACCTGGAACAGGCGGCCGTCGGGCGAGAATACCGTGATCGCGCGATCATACATCTGCGCTGGCTGCACGACTGGGTTTCCTCCTGGGAATGCGGGGCCGGATCGGCTCCGGCCGGTTTCACCGTTTCGACCCGCTCGCGCGAAGGCGCGCCGGCGGGCGGGCAAGGAAAAAGAGATCTTTTCCTCGTCTCTCTCTGCGGCGCGCCCATCGGCGGGCCCGTATTTAAGGCCACCGACCTTCGTTGGAGGCTTTCCGTCCGCTTTTTCCCGGGCCCGGGAGGCCTCCGCCGGGCGCCGGTCAGCGGTCGCGCGGACCGGGGAGGAGGGCGGCGCGGCCGGGGTCGTGGAGGTCGCTCAGCGCGACGGCCATCGCGACCGCGTGCGCGACGCGCGAGACCTCCTTCTGGTCGCGCGGCGTCTTCAGGAGGAAGGCGCCCGCGACGAGGCTTTCGACCTCGGGCGTCTCCGCGCGCTGCCGGTAGACCCGCGCGCGGAACGACGACGTGTGCATGCCCATCGCGACCGCGAACGCGCTCGCGGTTCATGTGCGATTCGCTGGAGTCGATATGCTTCGAAGAGAGCCGCGACGCGATATCGGGGGCGGCGCCCGCGCCCGCGCGGGAGCGAAACGGATTTCACGCGCGGCCCCGTGCCGGGACGCGTGACCGTGAAGGATCGCGCGGGCCGGTGGCGTCACGTCGCGTTCCGTCTCCCCGAGCGCGCGCGGCGCGACGCGTTCGAGGCGCGGCTCGCCCGCGCGGCCGACGCGCTCGCCCCGAGGCTGCGCCTCACGGCGTTCGACGGCGCGTTTGGTCTCCTGCGCGCGCCCCACCGCGACGCGGCCGCGGCGCGCGCCGCGCTCGAGCGCGCGGGCGCGACGACGCTCGCGACGAGCGGGACGATGCGCGGGGCGCGGCGCGCGCTCCCGCCGGGCGCCGCGCCGCGGGGCGCACGTCGCCGCTGACCTTCCCGGACCCGGACCCGGACCCGGTCCCGACGCCCGGACCCGGACCCGGACCCGGTCCCGACGCCCGGACCCGGACCCGGACCCGGTCCCGGTCCCGGCGCCCGGCGCCCGGCGCCCGGTCCCGGTCCCGCCGCCCGAATCCCGGTTCCCGG
>DATLGO010000027.1 GCA_035540375.1 Candidatus Thermoplasmatota archaeon | reverse complement strand
GGGACCGGGGTCGCGTCCGGGGCCGCGTCCTCCTTCGGAGGCTCATGGACGGGGACGGGACTCTCTTCGGGGGCCATGCGCCGGGAGACGAAACGCCTCACTTAAGGATTGGGGTCGACGGGGCGGCGATCGCGCCCGTAGAGCAGGTTTTCCGCCGCGTTCAGGACGACGGGCGAGCCTTCCTCGACGTCGCCCACGGCCGTGTCGGCCTCGTCGAGCTCGAAGGAGGAGAACACGGCCTCCCCGTGCGCGCCGCGGCCCGCCGCGTCGGGCGTCGCGCGCGGGTCGAGCGGAACGATCTCGTACCAGCGTCGCGCGAAGAGCGGCTTCGCCCGACCGTCGAGGACCGCGCTCACGAGCACGCGCGCGCCCGCGGCGAGCGCCGTCGTCGCGAGGGCCGGCCGCACGAGCCCGACCTGCCACGGCTGGAGCTCGTAGGTGAACCCGCCGAAGGGCGTGACGTAGCGGTGCCGGATCGGCTCGATGGGGTACGGAAGGGCCCCGGTGGCGGCGCGCCAAGGCATGACTTGTACTTTCGACGTGCGAAGTGATCAAGCTTGCGCTCGGGCCCCGCTTCCGGACGCCCCCCGCGGGAGCGCCGTCAGGGACGCTCGTCGGACCAGATCCTGACCGGACCGCGGGGCCGCGCGATGCAGGTCAGGACGTACGTCTTCTGCTGGTCCGCGGAGAGCGCCGCGCCCGCGCTCTGGTCGGCGGGCGTGCCTTCCCATTTCGCGGAGCAGGTGTCGCACGACCCGGCCTTGCAGCTCGACGGCAGCTCGAGGCCCGCCTCCTCGCCGGCGGCGAGGATGTTCTGGTTCTTGTGGACGGCGAGGACGACG
This sequence comes from Candidatus Thermoplasmatota archaeon, assembly GCA_035540375.1. Lineage (NCBI taxonomy): Archaea > Methanobacteriati > Thermoplasmatota > Thermoplasmatota archaeon. The sequence continues at coordinate 17,274 of DATLGO010000027.1, read as the reverse complement.
CCTTCCTTCACGAACTCGACGCGGTAGTGGTCGGCCGGGATCACGGGCTCGACGGGCGCCTTCGGCGCCTCCTCGACGACCGCGACGGGCGCCGCGGCGGCGCCCTCCTTGGCCTTCATGCTCTTCGCGACGACCTCGTGGAGGTCGAGGATCTCGACCTTGAGCTTCGCCTTCTTCACGAAGGCCTTCAGGGTGGAGGCGCAGCCGGGGTTCGCCGTGACGAGGGTCTCGACGCCCGCGTCCTGGGCGGCGCGCACGAGCTTGCCCGCGATGTGCTCGACGAGCGCGGCATCGTGCAGGTGCAGGCCGCGGCCGTGGCCGCAGTCGTGGACCTGGAGGTCGACGAGCGTCGCGCCCATCGCCTTCAGGACCTCCGCGCCCGCGGCGCGGTCCTTGATCGGGAGGGCCTCGGGGGCGTGGTACGCCACCTTCTTCGCGAGGGATCCCTCGAACTCGAGCCGCTTCTCCTTCACGTAGCGCGCGAGCGCGACCGAGGTGTGGAGGGTCTCGAAGCCCATCGGGATGTCCTCGGCCGCGGCGATCGCGGGCCAGTGGAGGCGCATCGCGCGGAGCGCGTTCGCGTCCGGGGAGAGGACCGTGTGGATGTTGCGCTTCGCGATCGTCTGGAGCATCTCGACGACGACCGGCTTCGCGGCCTCGCGTTGGCCCGTCTCGAAGAGCGCGGCGCCGCTCGACCGCTCGGCCTTCCCGAGGTAGGCGAGCTGGACCCCCGCGTTCATCGCGGTCTGGGCCCCGGCAAGCGCGATCGTCGGCTCGTCGTAGCTTCCGACGTCGTCGGCGAAGTAGAGCGTGCGCGCGTCGCTCTCGAAGGCGACGGCGGCCCACTTCGCGCGCTGGTCCTTGGGCTTCCCGAGGACGTTGCCCTCCTTCTCGACGTTCGCGGCGAGGGCCGCGTGGGCGGGGAGGGCGCCGTTCGTCTCGACCGCGACCGCGAGGAGGCGGTCCGTGACTTCGGCGATCGGGATCTTCGCGGGACACGCGAGGTCGGGCGCGACCGCGAGGCTCGTGCGCGCGAGACGGTTCATCACGACCGGCGAGATCGCGTGCTTCCCGGCGAGGACGTTCTTCGCCATGATCACGCGGCCGCGGGGAAGGCCGGATTCCCAGTGGGTCTTGGCCGCTTCGGGCGCAACGAGGTTGCACTGCGCGCAGAAGATGCACGTCTGCGTCTCGTACTCGACGGACGCGAGGTCGCCGGCGTGGCTTCGGCCGATCGCCCGCTGGAGCGCGGTGTGGCCGGGGTCGGCCTTCGCGCCGCCGCCGTACTTGAACTGCCCGCGCATCATCTTGAGCTGGCCCTTCGTCGTCGCGAGCATGATGGGGAACAGGCGCAGCGGCATCCCGCGCATGCGCGCGCCGAGGACGGGGCCGGGGTTGAAGACCTCGCGCTTGTCGGTCGCCTTCACGAAAGCCTGGATCTTCCCGAGCCGCCCCTGGTGCTTCCGCAGCGCGATCGCGCCGACCAGGCCGAGCGGGAGGCCGAGGAGCGACCCGAAGGCGCCCGCGATCACGATCACGAGGATGAAGTCGATCACGACCGTGTTCGAGTCGATGATCGGCCCCACGAGACCAAGGACCGCGAGGCCGATCACGGCCGTCGATCCGAAGAGGATGCCGATGAGGAGGTTGATGATCGGCTCGCCGCGGCGCATCGCGAGGATGGCCGCGGGCGGCGCGAGGATGAAGCCGGCGATCGCGCCGAGGACCGCGGCGCGCGCGAGGGCCATGACGAGGCTCGGCTCGCCCTTCGCGAGCGTGACCGTGCCCATGAGGTTCGCCGCGCCGGCCCAGGTCGTGCCGTACGCGCTCATCCATTCGCCAAGGTAGATGGCGACGAGCGCCATCGCGAGCCAGAGCGTCGCGCCCCCGACGATGCCGCCGATGCCCGCGACGAGGTGGCGCATGGGGTCGAAGAGCTGCGCGCGGATCGGACGCTTCGTCCCGTTCACGACGGACTCCGCCTCGTTCGCCTGGAGGACGCCGGTCGCGTAGCTGCGTCCGCCGTGCGCCTTCGCGATGTCGATGACCGCGAGGCTGTTGCCGAGCGCGGTCGGGTACGTGGGGCGGCGGTCGTCGTCGAGGCCGTAGTAGATGAGATCGAATTCGCGCGGGGCGACCGCGATCGCCCAGAAGCACTGGCGCTCGGCCTGGACCGCGTCGCGCGCGGCGCGGAACGTCTCGGTGAACGCCTCCGCGGGGACGACGGCTTCCGAGACGACGACGCTCGGGCCGAGACGCTTGAGGTTGAGGTGGTCGAAGCGGGCGTTCCAGGCCCTCTCGGCGTCGGCGGTCTTCGCGAGGTCGCCGCCCTCGGTGATGGCGACGCCCTTGATGATCTCCACGGATTCCTTGGTGTCGCCCTCGACGACGGCGAGGATCGAGAACACGTTCGCCGGGAGGATCTTCCCGCCCGCGGCCTCGTTCGTCATCTCGGCGAATTCGGGCGTGAAGAAGTGCAGGCTGTAGGCGCCGGCCGTGACGGAAAGGCGCTTGATCGCGCTGAGCGCGCGCTCCTCGGCGCCGATCGTGAGAAGGTACGGGGTGAGGGGCTTCGCCTCGCGCACCTTGAGCGTCGCCTCGGTGATGAAGCCGGTGACGCCGAAGGCGCCGTAGACGAGGTCGAGGTCGTCGCCCGCGAGCTCGCGCTCGCGGCCGTCGGGCGTGACGAGCGTGACGCTCTCGAGATCGTTGCGGAACGGACCGTATTTGGCGCTGCCGACGCCGCCGCCGCTCTGCGCGATCCAGCCGCCGATCGTGCCCGCGGGATTCGTCGGGTACTGGCGGAGCGCGAGGCCTTCCTTCGCGAGCGCGTTCTCGAGGTCGCGGAAGGTGACGCCCGCTTCCACGGTCGCGGTCTTCGCGCCCTTGTCGATCTTCAGGATGTTCTTGAAGTCGCGCAGGTCGACGACGATGCCGCCTTCCGTCGGCACGGCGCCGCCGTAGCCGGACGTGCCCGCGCCCCGGGGGACGATGGGCACGAAGTTCCGGTTCGCGTACTTGATGATCTCGAAGAGGTCGCCCTTGATCTGCGGGCGCACGACGGCCCAGGCCTTGCGCTTGAGGGCGAGGTCGAGGAGCGCGGGCGGCGAGGCCGCGTCGCGCGAGTAGAGGAGGCGCTCGCCCTCGTCGGTCGACGCGAAGTCGCCGAACGCGTACTCGAGCTTGCGGCCCATGCCCTCCGGAAGCTTGTTGGAGAACGGGGAGAAGCGGAGGTTGGCCTTGCGCGGATTGAGCGCGAGTTCGAGGATATCCATGGAGGGGGCCCCGATTTGGGGCCAAGAATCAAGTGCCTCTATATTAAAGCGCCGCGGGGACGCGGCCGGGCATCGAGGGCCGCGCGGGAACCCTCATGCCCTCCGCGGGCGACCCGCGGGCCGTGCCGCGCGTCCTCCCCGTTCTCGCGCTCCTTGCGGCCTCGGCGGTCGCGGGATGCGCCGTCGCGCCGCAGGAGGTCGCCTGCGACGACCGCATCTATGTCTCGATCCACTACGACAGGGTCCTGAACGGGACGCGCCTCCTCGAAGCCTTCGAAGCGGCGGGCTACGCGACCCGGCCGGGTCCCGTGAACGACACGACGCGGCTCCTCCCGCCCGACCGGGCGGGCGGCGATGACGCCTACGGCCTCGTGAGCGTGACCCCGGGCCCCTCCGGCCCCGGCACGCTCGTCTCGTTCGAGGGCGAGGAGCCCGGCCTTCTCGGCGGCAACCCCGCGGTCGACGCGGCCCGCGACGCCGCCCGCGTCGTGAACGCGACGTTCGCGGACGATCCGCCCACGGTCGCACGATGGATCGTGGAAGGTCCAAACGAACGGTGCTGAGGTCGCCCCGACGGCCGCTCAGTCGCCGCGGCGCTCGATGCGGCTCTCCTCGTATTCGAGGATGAGGGTCAACGCGATGCGGACGAGGGCGACTGCGCCCACGGCGAGGACGCGGTCGAGGTCCGGGGCCGCGGCGAGGCTCAGGACGTCGCTTCCGATCGTGAAATCGAGCGCGAGGAGGAGACTGCGGGCGAAGTTGTGGCGGGCGTGGGACGGGCCGTCGAAGGGTCCGCGGCGCACGGCCCATCGGCCGAGCGCGACGGCCCCGCCCGCGAGGATGATGACCGCGGCGGCAACCTCGAGGAGAAGGGCGCCGGACTCGAGGAAATCGACCGCGAGGCCCGTCCAGGCCATAACTCAGACCTTCTCCCGGTGGGCCGCCGCGCGCTCGGCCTTGTGGACGATGCGCTCGAAGCCGTAGGCGACAAAGAAGAGACCGAGCAGACCGAGGACGCGGCCGGCGATGCGGACGGCCTTGGCCTCGAGGTCGAGCGGCATGAACTCGGAAAGCAGGCCGAGCACCTGCCAGAGACCGATGAGGCTCCAACCCAGGAGCCGGAGCCGGACCCACGCCTCCTTGCTCGTGGGCGCGAGCGCGCGCACGAGGGACGAGGCGCCGCGCCGTCCGCGACCGAGGACGTCCATGCGCCCTGGTTCGGCGACCGGCGGGAAAATCGCCTCTCGCCGTGGCCTCGGTCGCGCGCGGCGGAGGGTCGATACTTCTCCGTCGAATGGTTCATTACACCCTTTGTATTCTTCCCCCCCGTGAAGCCGATGGTCCGGCCCTCGTTTTCGGCGACGCTCCTGCTCGTCGCCCTCGTCGCGGCCATGCCGCTTGCCGCGGCGCAGGACAACCAGACGAACCAGTCGACGGGCGACACGGGTCCGGCCGCGGACTACGCGGTCACCCTGCGCGAGAAGGTCGACCACGGCGACTTCCTGTGGGCGCCCGAAAAGATGAGCTTCCCCGCGGGCAGCCGCGTGACGCTCATCTACAACTCGACGGGCGCGACGGCCCCGCACAACATCCACGTCACGGAGGGCGCGGACACGACGCCCGCGACCCCCATCATCGACCAGGATTCGGGCTCCGTCTCCCTGACGTTCCAGATGCCGGCGAGCGGCGTCGTCCGCTTCGTCTGCGACGTGCACCCCGAGACGATGAAGGGCTCCATCTCCGTCGGCGAGTTCGGCGGCGGCGCGGGCGGCGGTGGCGGGGCCCACACGGGCATCGTCGCCGAGGGCGTCCACTTCCTCGCGTACTGGGTCGGCGTCATCGCCTTCGCGGCGCTCTTCATCCTCTACGCCGCGACGTTCTTCCTCTTCAAGTACAACGAGAGCTCGCACACGACGGACCACCGCGACCGGGCCTCGCCCGCGGCCGCCGGGTCCGACGACCCGACCTTCGTCGAGGCGAGGTCGCTCCGCAACGAGTTCGCGAGCCTGTTCATCATCGTGCTGTTCGTCGCCCTCGTCGCGTACATCGTCGTGACACAGGGTCTGCTCGACGCGCTCAGGGGTTGACCACATGGCGAAGGGAAACGAGCCGGGTGACGTGGTGCGGTACGATCCCGCGCCGGAGCCGCTCTACGCCGCCGTCATGATCGGCCTCCTCACGCTCGTCGAGCTCGTGTTCATCGGCCTGTTCATCGGCAGCATGATCCTCGGCTGGAACGCGTACGCCGACCAGCAGAACCAGGCCATCTGGCTCGCCGGCGCGATGTTCACCCTCGCCGCGATCCTCTCCATCTACCGCCGCTACTTCGTTCCTGACGTGATGATCGTCAAGAAGCGGAAGCAGAAGTACGAAGACCTCATGTAAGGAGCCCGAAGCATGGACCGCCGCTCGTTCGTCAAGATCGCCGTCGGCGCGGGGGCCGGGGCCGTCCTCGCCGGGACCGCCGCCGCCTTCACGAAGCCCGCCCTGATCCCGCGCGACGCGGGCACGGGCAACGTCCGCTACTACGGCGCGCACCGCATCGGCGGGCCGGCGCCCCGCGGCGTGCCGCTCATCCCGATCACGATCGGAGACGATGGCGTCTTCCGCGGGCTCCCGAGCTTCGAGGACCCTGACGGCAACGCAGTCAACGCGCTCGACTGGTACAAGTACTGCCAGCACCAGAGCGCCGCCGGCCTCGACCCCGCGTTCAAGTCCGACAACACGCTCACGTACTTCGCGGCGGAGGACAAGCTGAAGAACGCCGAGGTCCTCTCGAACATGTGGTTCCGCGACCTGCTCGGCCAGCCGGTCAACATCAGCCACTTCACCGAGGACTACCAGGGCGCGGCCTTCCTCTGGCGCAGTGAAGGCCAGTCGGGCACGTCCCTCCTCACGGGCGCGATCATCCGCTACCCGAAGGACACCATCCACTTCCCGCAGTCCGACCTCAAGTCGCCCGCGAAGGCGATCAAGGAAGGCCACGACGCGATCAAGGACTCGATCATGGTCACGCGCGGCAACTCGACCTTCGTCGGCGTGTCGCTCTTCTGCACGCACTTCTGCTGCGCGCCCGGCTGGCGCGAGGCCGAGAAGCAGGCGAAGGCGAAGGACGCGTGGGAGATGCTCTTCTGCACGTGCCACCTGTCGATCTACGACGTGCGCAGCATCGTGTACTACGACTACGTGCCCGAGCTCGCGGTCAAGCCGAAGTGGCCGGACACCCCGGAGTGATCTCATGGCGACGCAACGACCCGTGGGGACGAACGGCGGCAACGGCAACCATCGCCGCGTGACGCCCATGCAGAAGGTGGCGCTCGCCACGTACGCGTGGCTCGACGAGCGGTTCCGCATCCGCAACGTCGCGCACCACCTCGGCAACTTCTACATGCAGATCAACATGCAGCTGCCGCGCAGCCACACGGAGAAGTACAAGCTGCGCAGCATCTGGTACTGGTATCCCATGTACACGCTGGGGTCCATCTCCGCGCTCTCGTTCCTGCTCGCGGCGATCACCGGCATCCTCCTCACGCTCTGGTACGTGCCGTCGACGGCGCCGCTTGCGTCCTACGACGGGCAGTACGGCGAATTCCGCGTCGAGCCGACCGAGGCCTGGATCTCGGTCGCCTACATCATGACGGACGTCCCGTTCGGCTTCATGATCCGCGCCCTCCACTTCTGGAGCGCGATGATCATGGTGGCCGCGGTGTTCCTGCACATGATGCGGGTGTACTTCACGCAGGCCTACAAGAAGCCCCGCGAGCTGAACTGGCTCATCGGCGTCGGCCTCTTCGCGGTCACGATCTTCCTCGGTTACACCGGCTACATCCTGCCGTGGTCGCAGCTCAGCTACTGGGCGTCGACCATCGGCAACGAGATGGCCGCGGCGACGCCGCCACCGGCCTTGGGCCGCATCGTGGCGTCCTTCATGTTCGGCAATCAATTCGGAACGCAACAGACCCTGACCCGCATGTACGTCCTGCACGTGCTGCTCCTCCCGCTCGCGGCGGTGGCCCTCATCGGGCTCCATATCGTGATCGTGTGGATCCAGGGCATCGCGGAGCCGCATTAAGGTGATCGGATGGCGACGACGAGCGACCTGATCCGGACCTACAGCGAGGAGGCGGCGCGCCTCGACAAGGAGCGCCGCGCCGCGAAGAAGACCCGCCCCGTCGAGGGTCATCCCTTCTGGCCCCACGAGGTCATCCGGGACTCCATCATCATCCTCCTCTTCACGGGGCTCTGCTTCCTGCTTTCGGGATTCATGCCGTACTTCCTGGAATCGCCGGCGGACTACTCGTCCCAGCCGCCGGTCATCCTGCCCGACTGGTACCTGCTCTGGTCGTACGGGATGCTCAAGATCACGGCCGACATCACCGTCCTCGGCGTGCCCCTCTCGGTGCCGCTCATGGGCGAGAACTTCGGCTGGCAGCTCCTGAACGCGAAGACGTGGGGCCTGCTTTTGAACGGCGTCGTCGCGGCGCCGCTCATCCTCATCGTGTTCCTGGACCGCGGGAACTCGAAGCGGCCCGTCGAGGCGCCCTTCTGGGCGAGCGCGGGCATGGCGGGCGTCGTCTACATCTTCATGACGTCGGTGTACTCGATCAACAACGTCATCTACTCCGAGTTCCCGATCTTCGGGCAGGAGTACGGGACGTGGCTGAACAAGTACGTCACGCTCTTCCAGATGGACCTGCTCGCGTGGCTCACGAACCTGCTCACGCTCCTTACGTTCTTCGTGTTCTACGTCCCGCTCAAGATCGTGCAGAAGCAGCACGGCTACGAGGCGAAGCTGAACGCGAACTACTACAAGGTCCGATGAGCGCTTGGCCGCGAAGTGGCGCGTCCCGGAGCGGCGGTTCAAGGCCATCGCCTTCGTGACCACGCTCGCGGGGGTCGCGCTCATCGCGGGCGCGATCAATGCGTTCGTCTTCGAGCGCGACATCGCGCTCGCGATCGCGCTCTTCGTGTTCGGCGTCGCGGCGGGGAGCGCCCACGTGTTCGTGGAGCCCGTGTCCCAGCCCAAGTTCTCGGTCACCCTCTACACGCGGGAGGACTGCGCGCTCTGCGAAGAGGCCGAAGCGCTCCTCCTCGGCTTCTCGGGCCGGCACGGCTTCGACGTGTGGACGGAGGACGTGGACGCCGACCCGGCGCTCGCCGAGCGCTACGGCGACCGCGTGCCCGTTGCGATGGTCGGCGAACGGACCCTGTTCGAGCTTGAAGCCGACCCCGCGCGTCTCGAGGCGGACCTCCGGCGGCTCGCCCGGGCGCCCTGACGGAATGGCTCCGGACACGTGGGCAGGGTTTATGTAGCCGAACGCCGCATGGGCGCGTGGAGAGACCCCCATGACCTCCGCTGAAGTCTTCATCGTCACGCCCAAGGCCGCCGAGATGGTGGCGACCATCGCCAAGAACGAGGGCAAGGAGGGCCAGGGTCTCCGCGTCGCCGTCATGCCCGGCGGCTGCTCCGGCTACACGTATGGCCTGGACTTCGCCCACGAGAAGCTCGACAACGACATGATCGTCGAGTCGAACGGCGTGAAGATCTACATCGACCAGGACATCGAGCCCCTCGTGCGCGGCGCGACGCTCGACTTCGTCGAGTCCCTGAACGGCGCCGGGTTCGTCCTCGACAACCCGAACGCCTCGCAGTCCTGCGGCTGCGGCAAGTCGTTCATGTAAGGACGTTTCTCACGCCCCCTCCGACGGAGGGCCATCCCGATCCTCGAGCGCGAGCGCCGCGGAAGCGTTATCGACGCCCGCGCGCCTCCCGCTCCGTGCTCCTCGACATCTCGGTCCCCGTCTCCGAGAAGACCGCGCACTTCCCGGGGGACACCCCCTTCTCGTGCGACTGGCCGCTGCGGTTCGACCGCGGCGACAACCTGTCCCTCAGCGCCGTGCGGTCGAGCCCGCATGTCGGCACCCACGTGGACGCGCCGCTCCATTACGATCCGCGCTCGAAGATCGGCGTCGCGGACCTGCCGCTCGACGCGTTCGAGGGTCCCTGCCGCGTCGTGCGCGTGCGCGCGCCCATGGTCGAGCCGCGGCATCTCGACGGCCTCGACCTCGAACGCGAGGAACGGCTGCTGTTCCGGACCGCCGACACCCTCGATCCGACGCGATGGAACCCCGACTTCACGGCCCTGTCCGTCGAAGCGGCCGACCTCCTTGCCGCCGCCGGGGTGCGGTTGGTCGGCATGGACACGCCGAGCGTGGACCCGGCGGATAGCAAGACGCTCGAAGCGCACAAGGCGCTCGGGCGCGGGAGCGTGGTGAACCTCGAAAACCTGGACCTCACGCGCGTCCCGGAGGGCCGCTACCTCATCCGGGCCTTTCCGGCCCGGTGGGAGGGACTCGACGCCGCGCCCGTGCGCGCCGTGCTCCGCACGCTCTGATCAGCGGCGGGAACGGCGCGCCGACGCGAGGCGGCGCGTCGGCCGGCCGGGGGTCCGCGTGCCGCGCGTCGCGCGGGGGGCGCGCGTGGCCGCGCGGCCGCGCGTCGCGCCTCGGCGCACGTTCGTCTTGGTCATCGTGCTCTTCTTCCGGCTCACGTTCGCGCGCGTCTTGCGGACGCCGCGCTTCGCGGTCTTTCGGACCATGCGGACGGGCCCGAGGCCTCGCATGCTTGAGCTTTGGGGCGCAAGAGGCGGAGGATCGGGCGCGAAATCTCATGCACGCCGGGGACGGGAGGCGTGACGATGAACGCGCTCGCGAAGAGCCTGCTCGCGGGATTCGCCGCCACGGCCGTCCTCGTCGCCGTTCGGAACACCTTCTGGGCCGTCGAGCCCGCCGAGGTGCGCGAGCGCGAGCGCCGCCTCCGCGAGGGCTTCGAGGCGACGTCGCTCCAGGTGCCCGTCCGGGAAGCCTCGCGCGCGCTCGGCGTGCCTTTGCGGCCGCGCGTCGAGGCGCAAGTCGCGACCGGCCTCGCGTGGCTCCTCGGCGTCCTCGGCGTCGTCGGGTACGCCGCCCTCCGCCGGCGCGCGCCCGTCGTCGCCGCGGCAGGCGGGGCGCTCTTCGGCCTCGCGGTCTGGCTCGTCGAGGACGAGGGCATCATTCCCGCCCTCGGATGGGCCAAGCCCCCCGGCGCGTATCCCTGGCAAGCCCACGCGCGCGGCCTCGCGGCGCACGTCGCCTATGGCGTCGCGGCCGAGCGCGCCCTCGCGGCGCTCGACCGGGCGTGATCAAGCAGGCTCAAGCCGGATGGCGCCGTTCGCCGCAGCGTTGGATCCCGTCCTCATCGTCGCGGCCATCGCGACCGGCGCCATCTTCCTCTTCGTCACCGAATGGGTGACGCCCGACGTCGTCGCGCTCCTCGTCCTCATCGCGCTCGCCGCCTCCGGCGTCCTCACGGCCCAGGAGGCCATCTCCGGGTTCGCGAGCACGGCCACGCTCACGGTCCTCGCGATGTTCGTGCTGAGCGCCGCCGTCGTCCGCACCGGCGTGGTCACGCTGCTCTCGAACCGGCTCCACAGCCTCGGCGCTGGCCGGGAAGCGCGCATGATCGTCGTCATCGCCCTCATCGTCGCCCCCATCTCCGCCTTCATGAACAACACGGCGGCGGTCGCGATCATGATCCCGCTCGTCGTCGCCCTCGCGGCCGAGGCGAAGCGGGCGCCGAGCCGGTTCCTCATCCCGCTGTCCTACGCGTCGCAGATGGGCGGCGTCCTCACCCTCATCGGCACGAGCACGAACATCCTCGCCTCCGAGATCAGCATGGCCTCCGGCCACCGACCGCTCGAGATGTTCGAGTTCACGCCCGTCGGTCTCGTCGTCGCCGCCGTGGGCATCTTTTATCTCGTCGTCATTGGACCGCGGCTCCTGCCGCATCGCGGCGAAACGGCGGAGTCCTTCGCCCCGAAGTTCCGGGCGAAGATCGTCGTCAAGGCCGGATCGAGCGTCGTCGGCCTCCTCGCCTCGGGCAAGGACGCGACGTTGCGCCTCGGCGGCGAGGTGCAGGAGGTGAGGCGCAAGGGACACCGCCTCGCGCCCAACGAGGCGACGCTCGAGCCCGACGACATCGTCGAGGTCGAAGGCGTTCCCGACCGGCTTCTGCACGCGGAAGCGGGCGGCGCGTTCGTTCCGCTCGGCCAGCGCCGCCATCCGGGCCTCGAGGTCGACGAGGACCGCGTCGTGGTGGAAATCGTCGTCGCGCCCGGATCGTCCTACGTGGGCCAGGAGCGCGATCTCGCGCGTCTCGCGTACATGGACGCCCACGTCATCGGCATCCACCGCAAGGAGCGCATGGTGCCCATCTGGCTCAAGCCCGAGGTGGAAGCCGGCGACACGCTGCTCGTCCTGACGCGCAAGGAGCGGCTCGAGGAGCTGCGAGACAATCCCGATCTCATCCTCGTTCAGGAGGTGCCCGTGATCGAGCCGCGACGAGACCGGATCCTGCACGTCGTCGCGATCTTCGCGGGCGTCGTCGGCCTCGCGGCGCTGAACATCCTCCCGATCGTCGTCACCGCGCTCGCCGGAGCGGTGCTCGTGGTCCTCGTCGGCATCCTCGACATGCGCGAGTTCTACCGCGCGGTCCGGTGGGACGTCATCGTGCTGCTCGCGGGTCTCGTTCCGCTCGGCACCGCCATCGTGAAGACGGGCGGCGCCGCCATGCTCGCGGGCGCCTTCACGGGCCTCGCGGGACACCTGCCGCCCTGGATTTTGCTCTTCGCGACCTATGCGACGACGGCCCTCCTCACGGAGGTCCTTTCGAACAACGGAACCGTCGTGCTCATGGTTCCCGTGACCGTGACCGCCGCCTTCGGCCTGGGCCTCGATCCCACGCCCTTCGTCCTCGCGGTGGCGTTCGCGGCCTCGACGAGCTTCATGACGCCCGTCGGCTATCAGACGAACACGATGGTCTACGGCCCGGGCGACTACAAGTTCAGCGACTTCTTCCGCGTCGGCGCGCCCCTGAATCTGGCGCTCGCGTTCGTGACCACGGCCGCGCTCGCGACGACCTACGGTCTCTGGTGATCGACGGGTACGACCTTCGCGATGCGGCGCCACGCGAGCGCTCCGGGCCCGTCCTCCGCGACGACCTCGCCTCGGCGCGCGAGGCCCTTCAAGTGGTAGCTCACGCCCTGCTTCGTCATGCCGAGCCGCTCGCCGAGCTGCGCCTGGGTCAGGGGCCCCGAGGCTTCGAGGATGTCGAGGACGCGACGCTGCATCGGCGTCATGGGGTCGGCCTCGACCGCGGGGAGCCGCGCGCCCGCGGGGTAGAACCGGCGGTACGGGCCCTCGCGGCGGCTGCGGACGTACGCGTGCCGCTCGAGCGTGCGCAAGTGGTGGATCAGGACGCCCGCGGGAAGCCCCATGTCGCCGAGAAGCTGCGAATAATGGACGCCCGGGCGCGCGACGATCGCCGCGTGGATGCGGTCCCGCGTCGCGTGGTCGAGCACCTCCTTCCGCGCGAGACGCGTATACAGGCCCGCGAACGGCGCCATGAACAGGTAGCGCCAGGCGTCGCGCCGGAGGAGGATCGCGAGCCACCCGACGAGACCGACGCCGCCCACGGCCGCGCCCGCGACCACGACGGGGTCCTCGAAGGGGGAAGCGGGGCCGTCGACCGAGGCTCGGAGCGTGTCGTCCGGAAGGGGCGTGTCGGGGTCGTGGACGACGAGGGTCGCGACGGGGAAGACCTGCGGATCGCGTCCGCCGCCCGGGAGGCCGACCTCCACGTAGAGGGGGACCTCGAGGCCGACGGTCGCGTCGAGGGGGACCGGGCCGACGGTCATCGCGACCGCGAAGGCTTCCCCGGGCAGGAGATGACGCTGGTGGTCGTCAAGGGCGAGGGGCACGTCGGCGGACGCCGCAAGGGTCACCGAGAGGGCGTCGCCGCCCGTGTTGCGCACGGTGACGAGGATGCTGCCTTCCGATCCCGGGATGAGGGCGATGCGCTCGGGCGAGCCTTTCGCCGTCACGTTCCCGAGGGCCGAAAAATCCGCGCTGAACGGATCGGGAGGACCGACCGCGAGGCGCGCCGTGTCGCGGGCGATGAGCCCGATCCCGGCCTCGGTCTCCGCTCGGATCGTCACGTCGAGGGCGCCTTCGGGCGCGGCGCGGGCAAGACGCACGGGGAACATGGCGCGCGTCGGGGTCCCCGGCTCGACGACGACGCGCTTCGGGGCGACCGTGCCGTGGGGGCCCTCCACGAAGAGCGCGACCCAGCGGGACCACGACCCTTCGATCGTCAACTCGACCGGGATGTCGACGAGGCTTCCCGCGGGGACGGTAGATCCGTCGTGCGAGGCCTCGAGGCGCAAGGCGCCGACCGCGAGCTCGTCGTCGAGGCCGGGCTCGACCCGGACAGGGAGGTCGCGCGCGAGACGGATCTTGCCGTCGTCCGAGACCGCTTCGATCCGGATCGTGTAGAGGCCGAGGGGAGCGTCGAGACCGGCCCCGATGAACATGGACGCCGGAGCGTGGGTCCCCGGAGGGACGAGAAGAACCGGGAAGATCGATCGGACAGGGAACGTGATGTGGCCCGTCGATTCGTTCGCCCAGAGGTTGAAGCGCCCGAAGTCCCGGCCTCCGTTCTCGATCGAGATGTTCACGAAGGTCGGCGGCGACGGAACCCCGCGGTGCACGACGATGCGCACGTCATCGGGTAGGTGGATCGCGACATCGGCGCTTGATCCGAGGATGTCGACGGGCGGCGGGGCGGCGCAGCCCGCCATCGCCGCGCCGAGGGCGACAAGCGCGATGAGGAGGGCCGATCTCATTCCATTCGCCATCGGGTGCCTCCGCGCCCACGAGGCGTCGGGCCCCCATGAGGCGAATGGTAAGGACCTTTGACGACGATAAGAGCGTTTCGAACCCGCGCGCAACATATTCACGCGGCGAGCACGTTTCGCGCGCGTGGTGTACGTCCCCTCAGCGACCGGCCCCTTCCGGACGGGGCGGGCCCGCGTCGCGCCCGACCGCGAGGTCGCGTACGCCGAATGGGGCGACCCCGAGGGATGGCCCGTGTTCTTCTTCCACGGCCTCGGCGCCTCGCGCTCGGCGGCGCACCCGGACGGGCGGCTCGCGGACGCCGCGGGCGCGCGCGTCATCGCGGTCGACCGGCCGGGCATCGGCGGCTCGGACATCGAGCGCGGGCGCCGCCTCAGGAGCTGGGCGCGCGACGTGGCGGCCGTCGCGGACGCGCTCGGGATCGAACGCTATGGGATCCTCGCGCACTCCGGCGGCGGGCCCCACGCCCTCGCATGCGCCGTCGAGACGCCGGGACGCGTAACCCGGATCGGCATCGCGAGCGGCGGAGCGCCGCTTGCGGGGCCCGTCGCCCTCGATCACCTCGACGCCCATTGGCGCCGGATCGCCTACGTGAGCGCGAACGCGCCTTGGGTCGTCCGCGCGATCGCCTGGCTCGAGAGCGCGCGCGCCATCCACAAGTCCATGCGCGCGTTCGACCGGTTCCTCCTGCGGCTTCCGCCGCGCGACCGATGGATCCTCGAAAGCCCGGTGATGAAGGCGATGATCGACGCGGGCACCCGCGAGACGTTCCAACAGGGATCGCGCGGCTTCTACGAGGATGCCCTGGTCCTCTCGCGACCCTGGGGCTTCGGGCCGATGGACATCGAGCACGAGGTGACGTGGTGGCACGGGGACGCCGACAGCATCGTCCCGATCGGGTGGGCGACGACCTTCGGCGCGCTCATCCCCCGCTGCACGCTGCACGTCTACGCGGAGGAAGGGCATTTCCTCTACCTCGAGCGCTGGCGCGAGATGCTCGAGTCGGTCGTCCGGCCGTAGGATCCAAACCCGCGCGCCCGCGACACGCGCGTATGCCGACCTTCGACGTGGATGGATGGATCGAGGCGATCGAACGCAAGGATACGGAGCGCTTTCTCGACCACTTCGCCGACGACGCCGAGGTCCAGGCGGAGAACGTGCCGATCGCCATGCGGGGCAAGGACACGATGCGGCGGATGTTCGAGAAGCTGATGCCGACGATCCGTGACATCAATATCAAAACCGATTACGTGGTGCAAAACGGGCATGAGCTGGGCGCGCTCGTGAAGCTCAAGGCGACATTCGATCGCGACTACGAATTCGCAGGCGAACGCCTGCCCGTCGCCGGAAAGACGGTCGAGATCCCCGCCGCCTTCTTCGCGCGGCTCGACGACGACGGACGCATCACGCACGCGAGCCGCCTGCGCGACAGCTACACGGCGTTGCGCCAACTCGGCATCACGGGCGCGAAGCTCGACGAGATCATGGAGCGCGTTCTCGAAGCGGCCCGCGCGACGCCGCCCGAGGAGATGGACCGGCTCATCCGGACGGGGCCGGGCGGCGAGCCTCGAACCGGCGGAGGATGAGCCACCAGAACAGGATGCCCCACGCCAGGAAGAACACCCAACCTGCGTGACGGTGTGCGAACGCGAGGGCGTTACCGCCGCGGTCGGCGCCGACGAGCGCGAGGAGGACGAGGCGCAGCACGTTCGCGACGTGGAGACCAAGGAGGCCCAGCGCGAGGTATCCCGCAAGGCGCGGGGCCGAGGCCTTGGCCGACGCGGCGAAATGGAGGAACACACCCGTGAAGAGCGCGCCGGCGTAGAGCCCAGCGCACGCGACGCCGACCGTGAGAAAGAGCGGGCCTCGAGCCGTCGCGACCCGGATCGTCTCCCCGGTCCAGGCGACGTCGTGCCCGAGGAGCGCGAGCGACCATCCGAGCGGCGCGACGAGGAGGTGCTTGACGTAGAGCCCGAGGGGAGCCCACGCGAGATCCCGTTCGCCGAGCGCGTGGAGCGCGTAGAGGCCGAGCGGCGCGAGAAGGAGCGCGTAGCTCCCCGCGACGACGGTTGCCACCGGGACGCCCGCGACGCGGCGCGCGACGAACGGCGCGAGGCCGACGAGCGCAAGGCCGTACGCGAGGATCGCCCACTCAGGCGCCGAAAGGCCGCTTCCCGTCATCGCCTCGCGGAGGACCACGCCGCCCGCCGCGGCGAGGCCCACCCCGAGGGCAAGGCGAGAAGCGCGGCGAGAAGCTGCCGGCTCGGGCGCATCCGGCGTCCGGCCCATGCGCCACGCAAGCGCGAGGAGCGCGAGGCCCGCAAGCGACGCGAGGGCGCCGCCCGCGAGGCCCGCCTCGTGGTCGTTGAGGCGCGCGAGGATGATGAGCCCCTGGCCGAGGAGCGCAAGACCCGCGAACGCCGCGAACCGCGCTCTCATCGGCGCCGCATCACCACGTACGCGCCCATGAGCGCCGCGAGCGCGAGGACGCCCACGAGCGCGTCCGTGAACACGGGGATCGCCGTGATCGTGACCGCCTCGCAAGGCCCGCCGGGCAGGCCGTTCGCGGAGACCGCGTAGCGGACGACATCGCCCGCGGACGTCGTGAGGTCCGTGAACTCCGCCGTGTCCCCCGCGACGACGGCGAACGGCGCAAGAGTCCCGCTACCCGTCGCGCGCAGCACGTCGTACGACGTCGCGCCCGCGACCGGCGTCCAGGTGAGACGGATCGATCCCCCGGGAAGCGCCGTCGCCGCAAGGTTCTCGACGCACTGCGGTCCAGGCGTCGGCCCGGGATCGCCGCCGATGTGCACCTCCTGCGCGGGGCAGAGGTCCGAGGGCGTGCCGTCGGCCGCGACGCGGTAGGTCAGGACGCCCTCGGGCGCCGGGTCGTCGACGTACGACGTGACCGTTCCGGGAAGGAGCGCGACGGTTTCGGGCGTCCCGCCGTCCAGGATGCGCTGCACGTGATACGATCCCGCGCCCGGGACGGGGGGCCACGAGAGCGTCACGACCGCGTTGTCGTGGTCGACCTCGATATCCAGCGACTCCGTACATCTCGCCGTGGACGTGCTCGCGAGGAGCACGACCGCGACGGAGGAGGCGACAACCATGACCGCGACCGCGATGAGGATCCTGCGTGACGGGGACACGCGCGGTGCGCGGCCGTCGCGGGCTCATAGCCGTTGTGGAGCGACGACCGGCGTGGGCCTGCGCGAGGGCGTCCCCGACACGCCGTCGCGAGGGGTCGCGGCCCGCCCGCCCGAGT
>DATLGO010000026.1 GCA_035540375.1 Candidatus Thermoplasmatota archaeon | reverse complement strand
GAGGCGTACCAGGACCTCCGCAAGCGCGTCGGGCGCACCTTCCCCATGCTCATCGGCGGGAAGGAGGTCACCTCGTCGCGCACCTTCGACGACCTCGACCCCTCGACCGGCGAGGTCATCGCGCGCTTCCCGAAGGGCACGGAGGCCGACGTCGACGCGGCCGTGAAGGCGGCGAAGGGCGCGCAGTTCGCGTGGGAGCAGATGGGCTGGGAGAAGCGCGTCGCCATCTTCGAGCGCGCGGCCGAGATCATGCGCGAGCGCCGCCCGATGCTCGCGGCCCTCATGGCCATCGAGAACGGCAAGAACCGCATCGAGGCCTACTACGACGTCGACGAGGCCATCGACTTCCTCAAGTTCTACGCGTGGCACATGCGCCAGAACAACGGGTTCGTCGTCCAGCTCGGGAAGCCCTTCCCGGACGAGACGTGCGTCTCCGTCATGCGCCCGTGGGGCGTCTTCGCGGTCGTCGGGCCGTTCAACTTCCCCGTGGCCATCCCGACGGGCATGACGACGGGCGCCCTCATCACGGGGAACGCGGCCGTCCTCAAGCCCGCGAGCGACACGCCCTGGACGGCCTACGAGGTCGTGCGCATCCTCCACGACGCCGGCGTCCCGAAGGACGTCCTGAACTTCGTCACGGGTGGGGGCCGCGAGGTCGGACAGACGCTCATCGACCACCCCGACACGGGCGGCCTCGTGTTCACCGGCAGCCGCGAGGTCGGCATGCGCAACTACCAGAGCTTCGTCGCCCGCAAGCCGCGCCCCTACATCGCCGAGATGGGCGGCAAGAACGCGACGGTCGTCACGAAGAACGCGGACCTCGAGATCGCGGCCACGGGCGCCGTGAAGAGCGCGTTCGGCTTCGGCGGCCAGAAGTGCAGCGCGACGAGCCGCATCTACGTGCACGAGTCGGTGTACGACGCCTTCATGGAGAAGCTCGTCGAGAAGGCGAAGAGGCTCCGCGTCGACCTCCCGTGGAAGAAGGAGGCCGACCTCGGGCCCCTCATCAACAAGGCGGCGGTCGAGACGTTCGAGAACGCCGTCGCCGAGGCGAAGAAGGCGAGCTGCCAGGTGCTCGTGGGAGGCGGCGTCCTCAAGGACGGCGAGTTCGCGAACGGGAACTTCGTCCAGCCGACGGTCGTGGCCGGCCTTCCGAACAGCAACAACGCGTTCCGCACGGAGTACTTCGTGCCCTTCGTCGCCGTCGGCACGTTCCGCGACAATGAGGAGGTCGTGCGCGAGGTCAACAGCGCGGACTACGGCCTCACCTTCGGCGTCGTCTCGAACGACCCGCAGGAGGTCGACTGGTTCTTCGCGCGCATCGAGGCGGGCGTCGTCTACGCGAACCGCGACCGCGGCACCTCCACGGGCGCGATGGTCGGCGGCCAGAGCTTCGGCGGCTGGAAGTTCAGCGCCACGACCGACCGCGGCGCGGGCGGCCCCTGGTACCTCCAGCAGTTCCTGCGCGAGCAGAGCCGGACCTACGCGTCGGGAATGCGTCCGCCGACGCGTTCCTGAGCCCGCAGGGACGTGCGAAGCGGGCCACGCTGCTGAGCGCCGCGAGCGCGCGTGACGCCGCGCGCCGCGCCGCCGGGCGGCGGCGACGGTGAGCTTGATGACGGGTGAGGACGTCCGCGGCCGGGCCGAGGCCATGCGGTTCCCATGAC
>DATLGO010000025.1 GCA_035540375.1 Candidatus Thermoplasmatota archaeon | reverse complement strand
GAGGGGAGGCCGCGATCGGGGCTCCCGGGGCGGCCTTTTTTGCGCGCCCGCGCGGGGGACGCCGTGAGGCCGTATACAGGCGATGGACGAGCAGCGTCGCGAAGAACGCGCCCGTCGCAGCGAGGATCGGGGGGACAGCATCCAAGTTTGCTCACCGGGTCCGGCCGGCCCCGCTTCCCCGAGAGCGCCATACCGTTTGTGAGACAAGCTTCGAAGACGGCCCACGCGAAACCATTATCCTTCCCACGAGCCCCGGGACGCGCGTGTTCCCAAGGCGTCCGCCCGTCGGCGCGCGCCTCGCGCTTGTCGCGGCCCTCGCGCTCGGCCTGCAGCTCAGGCTCGCGCACGCGCCGCGCGAGCCCATCTGGGACGGGTGGCGGTACAATCTCCAGGCGCTCGCGCTCGTGGAGGGGCGCTTCGAGACGTGGAACCATCAGGGTTTCGCCGCGCTCGCGGCGCCCTTCACGGTCGTCGACCCCGCGCGGGCGGCCTGGATCCTGAGCCTTGGCGCCGGCCTTGCCGGCATCGCCGTCGCGTACGGGGCCGCCGCCCGCCTCGCGGGCCGTCCGGCGGCGGGCGCGTTCGCGGCGTGGGCCGTCGCCCTCTTTCCCATCCACGTCTATTGGTCGGGCACGGGCCACGCGGGAACGACGGCCTTCGCGTTGGCGCTCGCGGCCCTGTGGGCCGCGGCGAGCCGGCGACCCGGCCTCGCGGTCCTCGCGACGCTCGCCGCCGCCACGGCGCGTCCGGACGCGCTCGCGCTCCTCCTCGGCCTCGGGGCCTGGGCGATCGCCGACGGGTCCGCGAGGCGGTTCGCGCGGCCGGCGCTCGTCGCGAGCGCTCCGGCGATCGGCCTCGCGTTCGTGTTCGCGATCGGGTTCGGGGCGCATCCGGGCGACTTCTCCTGGACGGTTCCCGACGAGAACGTCCCGCTTGACTGGGGCTCGCGCGGGCGATCGAATCCAGACGGGAGCGTGGCGCTCGACGCCGCGGCTTCGACGCTCAGCCCCGCCTACATCGGCCCCAACCTCGCCTTCTACGCGAGCATCCTCGCGCGGTGGTCGCTCTGGGACTGGTCGGGGTGGATCCTGTACCTCCCGCCCGTGGGCGCGCTCGCCCTCGCCGCGGTCGCCGGCCTCGCGATCGACCGGCGGCTCGCCGCGTTCGCCGCCGCGACGCTCCTTCCCATGGTCGCGTTCTTCTCCATCTACTACGGGTTCAGCCCGGAATACGTGCTCGTCGGGACCGCGCCGCTCGTCGTCGCGGCGGCCCTCGCCCTCGAACGGGCCACGCGACCGGCCTTCGAGGCTTGAACCAGAAAGGGATTCCCGGCCTCCGGGGGCGGCCTGAGGGGAGCCTGTCATGGATCTCGCGGGATATCTCCTCTACCGCCTCGCCGAGTCGAGGTTCCATCTCGTCGAGGCCCTCAAGGGCTCGCGCTCCGAGTTCCTTTTCCTCACGCTCTTCGTGTACGCCCTCGTGGGGGTGCTCGCGGCCTACATGGCCGTCATCCTCGTCGCGAGCCACAGGAAGCCGCGCGATCCCGCGCCGCGCGGCTCCTGGACGCCCCCGGTCGTGACGGTCATCGTCCCCTGCCTCAACGAGGAGGACGTCATCGCCCGCAACGTCGAGGCGGTCACGAGGCTCGACTACCCGGCCGATCGTCTGCAGATCGTCTACGTGTTCGACCGGGGAGGCGACCGGACCCCCGAGATCCTCGAGACGCTCGCGCGGACGCATCCCATCGAGGTCGTGGAGAACGCAGGCGGCGACCGGTCGAAAGCCGGCGCCATCAACCACGTCCTGCGGACGCGCGCCCGAGGGTCCGTCGTCGCGATCTACGACGCCGACACGCGCCCCGAGCCGGGCAACGTGTGGCGCGCCGTGCGCTGGCTCGCGGAGGATCCGACGATCGCGCTCGTGAACGGGCGCCGACGCATCGCCGATCCCGGCGCGAGCCTCCTCTCGCGCCTCGTGTCGATGGAATATCACGCCCTCTACCGCATCGAGCACTATGGCCGGCCGGTGACGGGCGGCGTCGCGCTCTTCTACGGCTCCAACGGGTTCTTCCGGCGCGAGGCCCTCGAATCCGTCGCAGGCTTCGACTCGGGGATGCTCGTCGAGGACATCGATTGCGGCTTCCGTCTGCTCGAGGACGGCTGGCGCGTCGTGTACGATCCGCATCTCGAGGAGCTCGACGAGGCGCCCCCCGACCTCGCCGCCTGGTGGCGCCAGCGCATGCGCTGGGCGCGCGGCTGGATCCAGGTCGTCGGCCGGCACCTTCCGCTCTCGGTGCGGCGCCTCACCGGCCGCCGCCGCCTGAGCGCGGCCTTCATGCTCGTCCTCATCCCGTCGCCGCTCGTCGTCGTTCCCGCGCTTTCGCTCCTCCTCCCGTTCTTCATCGTCCCGGCCTATCGCAGGGAATTCTTCCAGCCCATCTTCTGGATCGTCGTCTGGACGCTCCCCGTCGCGTACTTCATGACGAGCTGGTTCCACGACGCGCGCCGCGGCGAGCGGCGCTGGGCGGAGCTTCCCATCGTGCTCGCCGTGGTTCCGATGATCGGGTATTTCGCGCTCCGGGCCCTCGTCATGTGGAAGGCCTTCTTCGACCACGCCCGAGGCCGCAGGCAGGCGTGGACCAAGACGGCCCGCGCTCGGTCAGGACCGGGGCCGGCGCAGCCGCCGGGCGAGGCCCACGAGGAGAGCGCCGCCCACGAGGCCGAGGAGGCCCACCGCCAAGGTCGTCCGCTCGCCCGGTGAAAGCGTGTCGACCGACTCGCCGAAGGGCGTCGGGAGATCGGACACGTCGATGACGACGGCGAGCCGCGCGGCCGTCGCGTTCGCCCCGTCGCGCGAGGCCGTCACGACAAGCGTGATCGGCTGCCGGCCGAGCGGGGCGCCCGACGGCGCCTGGACGCGGAAGGCGAGCTCCTCCACCCCGCGCGGGGCGATCGTCGCGTTTTCCGAGGTCGCGTAGGCGAGACCGGTCCCGTTCGGGGCCACGACGGCGAGGCCCACCGTGACGTTCGCCGTGGCGTTCGGATTCTCGACGAGGACGAGGAATCCGCGCCCGGAGCCCCGCGTGACGGCTTTCTCCGTGTCAAGGACGACGACCGCGAGGACGTCGCCCTCGCCCGAGACGATCTCGTGGCGCTCGAAGGCGGCTTCGGCGGAGGGGACCGCGGCGAGAAGAAGGAGAACCATGACGGCGAGCCTCCGCATGACGGGCGAGCGGGCCTCGACCGCGATGGCCATTGTGGTTCAAGGCCCGGAGCGGGTGCCGCAGGGAAGCCTGCGAGGAGCCTGACGCCCCACGGAAGACTTTCGAAAACCGTACCAAATCGGTTATCGAAATCGCGCTGTGATCCGTCCTTTCGCCTTCCGTGAACGGACGGCGACAGGGAAATCAGGGGTCATACAATGCTGGCACACAAGCTCCTCGCGAAGGAGGACGTCCTCGACAACGAGCTTCGCGGGCGTATCATGGAGCACCTCTACGAAAAGCCCGGGAGCTACCTCGGCAAGATCTCCCGCGAGCTCGCCGTGCCCACAAGCACGCTGAAGTATCACCTCAACATCCTGCGGAGCTTCGACTACGTGAGCGCCGTCCGCAAGGGTCGATGCCGACATTACTTCCCGAAGCGCCGACGATTCAGCGACGCCGAGAAGCGGATGTACGCGGCGATCGAGCACGGTCCGACGCGGCGCATCGTGGAGATCGTGCGCGCGAGGCCGGGCATCTCGCAGAGCGGCCTCGTCGAGGCGACCGGGCTCTCGCAGAGCACGGTGGCCTGGCACATGGCGAAGCTCGAGGAGATGGGTCTCATCGCAAGCGAGCGCAACGCGGTGAAGGAGTACCGGCTGCGCCGGGATTTCGCGCACGTCCTCCGCGAGCTCGAGAAGCCCCTCGAGGAGCGCACGCCGATCCCGACCGACGAGGCGCTCGCCGCCGAGCCGCCGGCACCTTCGCCGCCCGGCTTCTCGTTCTGACGGCCCCATCGTACCAAAAACCTTGAGCGCGACGGGATCGAACGCACGAGTGGGTGACGCGCTGAACCCGCGGGACGTTCTCCATCGCCGCGTGATGAGCGGGCTCGGCGAGGAGATCGGAATCGTCGTCTCGGTGGAGACCTATCCCGACGGAGCCGTGCGCAAGCTCCTGATCTTCGAGGACGGGCTGCCCCACCTGCGCGAGGTCCCCGCTCGCTTCGTCAAGTCGTTCGGCGGCGACGTGCAGCTCAAGGGGCCGCGCGAGGGATTCCACATCAC
>DATLGO010000024.1 GCA_035540375.1 Candidatus Thermoplasmatota archaeon | reverse complement strand
CGAGCGGCGGCTTCCTCATGTCGTCGGGCGGCGGCGCGCCGCGCGCGGGGTGTTGAGCGTCCTTCTTGCTTGTAGCACGGCTGGCCGAAGCTCGTCGGGCGCCGCCTCGGGTGAGGGAAGCAAGAACCCGATCAAAACAGGGTCATGAGAAGTGTTAAGTGCGGGGGGGGGTTCTGGTCGTGTGCTCGCACGTCGGCGCTTCGGAGTGGTGCTCGTGGTCGCGATCGTCTTGGGTCTCGTCGGCGCCGGGGGCGTGGCGGCGAACCCGATCCAGATGGGCAGTGGTGCGGATTGCATCGCGAGTGCTCGCGGCCCAGCTGATGACCTCACTGAGCGGGGGGAGTGCGTCGCGGATTGTGCGATGCAGGAAGGTTGTGCCGTTAGCGTCTGCTCCGGCAGCATGGACGTCAATGAGTGTTTGTCACTCGCACCTGCTGATCTAAGTTGCACTGGAACGATCCCAGTCACCGCCGAAGTGTCTGGGAACGGCGGAGGATCTTATCAGTTTTACAAGAATGCATTTGGCGATGTCTTTGTCCGTTGGGCGATGCAGACAAACAATATAGCCAATGGTGCCGACGGCTGGGTATTCGGCGCCGCAGCTCCGTCGGCCAGTAGTGCGTCAATCTGGAAATATCGCGCCTCGACGACTTGCCTCCCGATAGGATCCTGCTCGTCGTGGTGTGAATACCTCGTCGACGGCGGAGCCTGGGGTTGGTCATCCTCCTCAAGCTGTTCGGTGACTTGGGCTTGGGAGGTCTCCGTTGGGGTCAAATTCACAATCACCGGAGTCGCGGGTGGAGACGTAACGGGCAAACTCGGCAGCAGCCGCACGTGCTCCGACGGAACCGAGTTCGACAGTGAATCATTGTTCTACGATCGGGGAGAAACTCTATTGTGAGGTCACACCGAAGCTGGGCGTCACCACTACTCATCGGGGGCGTCGTGCTCACGCTCGGATGCCTTTCCGCGATTCAGGTCGACGACGACCGCCCCCGATGCGCCTTCCGCTACCCCAACGGCGACCCCATCCCCTGCGAGAGCCAAGCGACCCTCCTTGACGTCCACACCCTCCCGCCCCCCGCGGGCTGGCTCTGCGTCGAGTCACTCGCGATGCCGAAGGTCAAGGTCTCGCTCTGGCGGCACGCCGCGAGCGGCGACCGCGCGTTCGGGTACACGTACGAGGAATTCGCGCCGCCCTTCGAGGGCCTCCTCGCCATCGACCCGCCGCACGGGCGCATGCTCACGTGGAAGAGCCCGACCGCGAGCGGCTTCGTCCCGATCGGGCCCGTGGGCGACGCGACCCGCCTCGTCGCGATGCTGTACCGAACGACGGTCACGCACGACCGCGGTGCGGAACATCGCCCGACCCTCGACCACCTGTGGTCCGCGCACGACGAGTTGCCGTGGCTCCTCTACCGCGTGAGCGTCGGGGAGCGCACGCACGTCTTCGATCCCATGCGCGAAGGCCCCTCCGGGTGGACGCCTGCGCCCCTCGAAGCCGAGCGCGACGGCGTCCGGTACGCGTTCGACCACGTCTCGAGCGGCGGCTTCCTCATGTCGTCGGGCGGCGGCGCGCCGCGCGCGGGGTGTTGAGATTCACTCCTCCGCCGCCATCCACCCCATCGAGAGCGCCGTGCGGTAGAGGCGCTTCGCGGCGAGGTCGCTCGGCGTGAGGGCGAGCGTCGTGCCGACCGCGTGGCGCGCGCCGGTCTCGAAGTCCTTGAAGCCCTTCCGCACGTGGTAGGTGACGGGCTTCTCGACCGCGAACGCCTCCATCGCGGCGGCCGTGCGCGCCTCCGTGAAGTCGCCCACGAACACCTTGAGGCTCCGCCGCGCGAGGACCGCGACCTTGTCCACGACGGAGTCGAGGAACCACCGGTCGTGGCTCACGACGAGGAGCGTGCCTTGGTAGGCGTTGAGCGCGCCCACGAGCGCCTGCCGCGACTCGAGGTCGAGGTGGTTCGTGGGCTCGTCGAGGATGAGGAGGTTCGACGGCGTGAGGATCGTCTTGAGGAGCGCGAGGCGCGAACGCTCGCCGCCGGAAAGGGACGAGACCTTGCGCAGGAGGTCGCCGTCGTGGCGGAAGCCGAAGCGGCCGAGCAGCGCGCGCACGTCCTCGTCCGCGACGCCCGGGCGCACGGAGAGGATCTCCTCCCGCAGGACGCCCTTCGGGTCGAGCGACTCGTGGCCCTGCGCATAGAAGGCGCCCTTTGCGCCGGGCGCGACCTCGATCGTGCCGAGGTCGCGCCGCTCGCGGCCGGTGAGGATGCGCAGGAGGGTGGTCTTGCCGGCGCCGTTCGCGCCGACGAGGCCGACGCGGTCGCCCTTCGCGAGGTCGAGGTCGAGGCCGTAGAAGAGCAGCTTCTCGCCGTACTTTTTCCCGAGGCCGCGCGCGCGGAGGACCTCGTTCGACGACTTGAACGTCTCCGGGAAGCCGACCGCGAACTGCACCTTCTGGACGAGGGGGTCGGGCGTGCGGTCGATCGCGGCGCGGTACTTCGCGAGGCGGCCGAGGCGGCTCGCCATCTGCCCGTCGAAGCGCTTCTGGTGGCGGAACTGCTCGATCACGGCCTTCTGCCGCGCGGCCTCGCGCGCCTCGCGCTCGCGCTGGCGCGCGAGGCGCGCCTCGTCCTCGTCGCGGGCGCGCGTGAAGGCGCTGTAGTTGCCGTCGTAGCTTTCCACCGTGCCGCGCTCGAACGCGAGGACGCGCGTCGCCACCTCGTCGAGGAAGGCGCGGTCGTGCGCGACCACGAGGATGGCGCCCTCCCACGTCTGCAGCCGCTCCTCGAGCCACTCGATCGTCTCGACGTCGAGGTGGTTCGTGGGCTCGTCGAGCACGAGGACGCCCGTCGGGTCCGAGCGCGCGAGGACGCGCGCGAGGTGCAGGCGCGTGCGCTCGCCGCCCGAGAGCGTCGCGGTCTCGCGCGGGAGATCCGACTCGGTGAAGCCCAGCTCCGCGAAGAGCGCGGAGTCGGTGGCCGCGGAGGCCGCAAGCGCCTTCGCGCGCGCCATCTCCCGCTGCACCTCGCCGAAGCGCGTCGCGACCGCGTCGCCTTCGCCGGATTCCCAGAGCTTCGGGTCCGCCATGCGCGCCTCGAGCGCCGCGGCCTCCGCGACGAGCTCCGCCGGCGCCTCCACGCTCGCCGCGACGACGTCCGCGATCGTCTCCCCCGGCTTCCCGTCGTGGTGCTGCGCGAAGAACGCAAGCGGCGTGCGCGGCGCGAGCCGGGCCGACCCGTGGTCGGCCGTCGCCCGGCCCGCCACGATGTGGAGGAGCGTCGACTTCCCGCAGCCGTTCGGCCCGACGAGCGCGACGCGCTCGCCGCTTTCGACGCGGAACGACGCCTCCGCGAAGAGCGTCCGCCCCGCGAACGCCTTCGCGAGGCCTTCCACGATCACGAGGGGGCGACCCATGCCACGCCGCGCACGGCGGCCACCCGCCATCAAGGCTCCGGAGGCGACGAGGCCGGGGGCCGGGCGCCGGGTCTCGGGCGTCGGGACCGGGCGTCGGGACCGGGCCCGGGCGTCGGGACCGGGTCCGGGACCGGGACCGGGCGTCGGGACCGGGACCGGGTGTCGGGTCTCGGGCGTCGGGACCGGGACCGGGTGTCGGGTCTCGGGCGGCGGGACCGGGACCGGGTGTCGGGCGTCGGGTTCGGGCGTCGGGTCCGGGCGCCGGGTCCGGGTCCGGGACCGGGTCCGGGACCGGGTCCGGGACCGTGCGCCGCGCGGGTGTCGACAAAGCCAAGTGGGACCCGCGGCGTGCAGGCGCGTGGCCCTCACCGGAGCCCCCGCGATCCCGATGCCCGGCGCCCGCGACGCGGCGCGGCCGCGGCCCGAGACGCCCGAGCGCGCCTACTGGGCCGTCCTCGCGGACGGCGCCGCGACGCGCGCCATGGAGGTCCTCGCCGGGGGCGCCGTCCTCACCGCCCTCGCCGTCGCCCTCGGGGCCGACGGCACGCTCCTCGGACTCCTCCTCGTCGCCCTCCCCGCCCTCGCGCAGGCCGCGCAGGTCGCGGGCGTCCACTGGATCCGCCGCTCCGGGCGCGTGAAGCCCCTCTGTCTCGGCCTCGTCCTCCCCGCGCGTCTCCTGCTCCTTGCCGCCGCCGCCGTTCCGTACGTCCTCACCGGGTCCGTGGCCGCGCTCGCGCTCGTGCCCCTTGTCCTCGTCTCCGGCCTCTTCGCGAACGCGAGCGGCGTCGCGTGGGGCGTGTGGATGAACGAGCTTCTCCCCCGCGAGCGCCTTGGCCGGTTCTACGCGCTCCGTCTCGGCATCATGACGCTCTCCGGCCTCGTCGCGCTCGCCGCCTCCGCGTGGTGGCTCGGCGACCGTCAGGGGGACGCGCACGCCCTCGCCCTCGTGTTCGCGGTGGGCGCCCTCGCGGGCCTCGTCGGCGCGGTGTTCATCTCGCGCATCCCCGCCCGCGTGCACGTCCCCGCGCCCGGGTCCACCGGCAACATCGTCTCGGCCTTCCGGAGCGCTCACGCCTACCGCCGGGCGCTTCCCGGCTTCATCGCCCTCACGACGGGCCTCCACCTCTTCGTCCCCTTCGGCGTCGCCATGCTCCTCATCGGGGGCGGCTACCCCGAGTCGACGACCCTTCTTCTCGTCGCGTGGAGCCAGGTCGTCGCGCTCGTCGCGTTCCCGGTCCTGGGCTGGCTGAGCGACCGCGCGCGCAGCGCCGCGGCGACGGGCGTTGCGGTGCGCGTCGCGGGCCGCCGCTTCGCGCTCGGCCCCCGCCTCGTCGATCCTCTCGGTCTCGTCCGGACGCTTTCGGGCCACGGCGCCGTCGCGGCCGTCGGCGCCGGGACGCTCGCGGCCGCCGCGGTGCTCTGGATGGTCGCGTCGAACGCGGGCTACCCGATCCTCCTCGTCCTTGCGATCTACACGCTGAACGGTCTCGGCACGGCCGCGGTCGACCTCGCGATCGGCAACCTCCAGATGTGGCTCGCCCCGCGCGGCCACGCCCCCGCGCTCTTCGCGGGCACCGCGCTCATCCGCGCCGTCGCGGCGGCGGGCGCCGGCCTCTTTGCGGGCGCGATGCTTTCGCGGACCGCCGCGGGCGATCCGCTCGTGTGGGCCGCCGGGGGGGCGTTCCTCGCGGCGGCCGCCGTCCTGCTCGCGCGCGCCGGGCGCGAGGCTCCCCCCGTCGAGACCCAGCCCGCGCGCGAAGCGTCGCCGACGATCGCGCGTTGATCACGCGGGCGTCGGCGTCGTCGCGGCCGCGGCGCGGTTCCGGAGCTTCGACCTCAGCTCCTCCTCGAGCCGGTCGTGGTCCGCGGCCGTGATGCGCAGCTCCTCTCGGAGGGCCACGAGGGCGCGCGTCTCCTTGAGGTCGAGGTGGCCGTCGCGCATCATCCCCTCGAGCGCGACGCGGTACAGCTCGACGCGGCGGTACGTGAAGTAGGCGTCCGTGTTCTCGACCTGCGGCATCGCCTTGTCTCCGAGCTTCTCGGCGAATCGCTGGAGCGGTGTCAGCGCGAAGAGCGCGATGCCCGCGACGGCGGCGCCGACGAGGATGCCGGACTCGCCGAACTCGCTTCCCGCGTACTGCTCGACGGCCTGCTGCACGATGAGCATGATGGCGCCCGCCGCGCCGCCGAGCGCGCCGCGGCGGATCGTGATCTTGACCTTGAGGTCGAGGTCGAGGATGCGGTACTTCGCGACGCCGTAGAACAGGATGACCGTGATGAGCCCATCCCAGAGGAAGTGGATCGTGGACCCGAGGAACTGGAGCGCCGTCGGGATCGTTCCGAGGCCCACGATGAGGACGAGGAGCCGGTCGTCGGCGCCGGTCTCCCCGGCGCGTCGCGCGGCCCGGTAGGCGACGAGGCCCGCGAGCGCGACCGCGACGAGCAGCTGGAGAACGTTCAGGAGGATGACGATTTCAGGGAACGGGCGGCCGCCCACGAGCGAGGGGCGGAGCGTTCCGACGAGCACGTATGTCCCGTCGTTGACGTTCCAGAGCATGAACGACGCGAGCACGAAGAGGAATTGCCGCCGGTAGGTGCCGGGCTCGAGCCTGAGCCATGCGCGGCCGAAGACGACCGTGCCGACGAGATACGCGCCCGCGAGGAGGCTTTCCTCGAGGGTCCCCATGAACGGCGTCGGCGTCCCGCCCGCGTCGATCACGAGATCGCGCGCGAGGACGAGGTGGCCCGCGACGACCCCCGTGGGGATGAAGGCCCAGAGCAGGTACCAGCGCTTGCGCGCGCTGAGGGTCCAGTCGGGATAGACGACGGGAAACGCCCAGAGGAGGGACGTGACGAGGATGCCGAGGACGACCGCCGCGAGGACCGCGCCCCCGGGTGGGTCGGCGTCGAACACGTGGGGGACCATCACGAAGAGCGTGAACAGCCCGAACGCGAGGAGGAGGCCGCCGAGGACCCACGTGCCGGGGTTGCGGAGGCCGCGCTTCACCAGGAAGACGGCGAGACCCGTGACGAGGAGGCCTTCGACCGCCGCCACGACCTCGAGCAGGCTCACTCGCGTCGTGACGGCGGTCGTCGTACCTGAACGTTTCGAGCGCGCTCAGCGCTTCCTTGCGGGGCTCCGGGCCGTCGCAAGGAGCGCGGCGGCGACGCCGAGGGCGGCAAGCCACGCAACGGCGCCGGGGCCGGGGATCCCGAGGATCCCGCGGCCTTCGCCCAGCACCTCGTCCGCGCCGTTCGCGGCGTCGAGATCGCTCGAGCGCGTCGTGGACCGGTTGGCCCGGTCGTACACGACGAACGAGACGAGATGGGTGCCGTCGGGCAGGTCCGTCGTGTCGATCTCCGCGACCCACGGGGCCGTGCGGATCGTCTGCACGAGAACGCCGTCCACGTAGACTTCGACGCGATCCACGCCGGCCGAGTCGCTTGCGCCCGTCGGGATCCGGACGAGACCCGAGACCCGTCCGGTCGGGAACTCGGGCGCGAGCGTCGGCGGCGCGAGGTCGACGCGGAAGTCGCTCGTCGCCTGCGTCGTGCGGCCCGCGAGGTCCGTCGCCGTGACGACGAGCTGGTGCGGGCCCTCCGCGAGGTCGATCGTGGCGACCGCGAAGCCGCCCGCCACGGTCGCGGGAACCGCATTGCCGTCGATCGTGACGCGCACGTTCGCGTTCGTGACGCCCGCGAGGCCCGTGAGGGCGGCGCGGATCGCGACGCGGCCGGACTCCACGACCGCGCCGTGGGCGGGCGACTCGATCGCGATCGCGGGCGCGGCGACGCTGTACGTGAACCGCGACGTCCGCGTCGCGACGTTGCCGTGCACGTCCGCGACCGTGAGGACGAGCTGGTGAGCGCCCTGCGTCAGGCCCGTGAGCGTCGCCGTGAGCGAATTCAGGCCCGCGACCACGGTGACGGGCTGGCCGTCGAGCGTCAGGCGGACGCTCGAAA
Organism: Candidatus Thermoplasmatota archaeon; assembly: GCA_035540375.1. NCBI lineage: Archaea > Methanobacteriati > Thermoplasmatota > Thermoplasmatota archaeon. The sequence continues at coordinate 11,826 of DATLGO010000024.1, read as the reverse complement.
GGTCGATCGCGCTGTCGTCCGAGTAGGACGCCGTCACGGTCGTCGAGGAGGTGACCTCGCCGTCGTTGGGTCTCAGGGACGAGATTGACGGACGGATCTCGTCGCGTCCGACGATCGCGAACGGCGAGAAGCCGCTCGTCGTGGCCTCGAACACGAGCGTCGTCGCGTCCTCGGAGACGAGCGTCGTCGCGAGGACCGTCCACGCGCCGCCCGTCCAGTGGGCGAGCGACACGTGCGCCGGGGCGAGGCGCTGCGCCTCCATCCATGCGCGCGGAACCGCGAAGCGGATCGCGGCGCCCTCGAGCGCGCCGGCCGCGAGGGGCCGGCCGCCGCTCGTCACGGTGATGTCGAGGTACTGCAGCACGAACCCGGGCGCCGCCTGCGAGGCGCCCGTCTCGGCGAGCGTCGCGCGGGGCGCGACGTCCACGACAAGGTCCGCGAGGTCCGACCCGCCCGCCGTGAGGCGGACGGAGCGCACGCGCGCCGCGTCGAGCGCCGCCGTCGTCGACGACCCGCCCGCAAGGAGCGCCACCGTGGCGCGGGTGCCGGGAGCCGTCGGCACGCCGGGCGTCCCCGTCGCCGGGGGCGCGCCCGCGTCGGGGGCGGCCGCGACCACCGTGAAGGACCACGTGCGCGTCGCGACGTTGCCCGCGAGGTCGGCGACCGAAACGGTCGCGGTGTGCGATCCCGCGGCGAGCGCGGGGTTCGGCGTCCAGGCGACCGCCGCGAGGAGGCCCGCCGGCGCCGTCTTGACCGCGGCCGCGGTCACGTTCGCCCCGTCCACCGCGAAGGCGAGCGAGGCGGCGTGGACGCCCTTGAAATCCGCGAAGGTCAAGGAGATCGGCGCGGTCGCGACGACATTCGTCGCGTCGGGCGTCGGGGCGACGATGGTGATCGTCGGGGCGATCCGGTCGGGCGATTCGAGGTCGTACACGAGGTCGCCGTCGAGGGCGCCCGCAAGCGTCACGTAGGCGACGCCGCCGGTCATCGTGGCCGCGACGGGCGCGGCCTCGAAGGTGACGCCGCGCAGCGTGTGGCCGGCGGGGATCGTGTACGCGACCGTGGTGACGCCGCCCGTCGCGGAGACCGCGGCGCGGACGAGACGCGTGTACGTCTCGTCCGTCGTGACGTCGTCGACGGGCGCCGTGCCGGCGCTCGCCGCCGTCGTGTAGATCCACCGAGGCGCGCTCGCCGCGGGGAGGAGCGCCACCTTGACCGGCGTCGTCGCGCCGCGCGCGACGTCGACCGCGCCCGTGACCGCGAGCCGGCCCGGGGCCGTGACGACGAGGGTCTTCGCGCCCTCGAGCACGTTCGTGAAGGTCACGGACGCGCCCGCGAGCGAGGTCGATCCGAGCGTCGTGGTCGCGCCCGCGAACGGCTGCCCGTTCTCGTCCACGACGTCGACGCGGAGGGCGCCGTAGCCCTTCACGTTGCCCGTCGCGGAGGCGACCGCCATGAGCTGGTCGTTGTAGAGCGGGTAGCCCGTCGCGGTGATGCCGACCGCGCCCGCGACGAGCGGGCGGACCTTGAACCGGAACGTCGTGGTCGAGGCCTCCGGCACGTATTGCGGGAGCAGGTAGAGGATGCCGTTCACGACCTCGAACTCGAGCGCGGTCTCCGTGCCGTCCGCGAACCGCATGGTCGGGGGGTCGGAGACGGTGTTCGCCGCGGCGAGCGTCGACCCGAGCGGGACCGCGATCGCGGGGCTGAAGATCGAGAGCGGCTCGTCGTTGCGGAAGCTCGCGGTGATCGTCGTCGCCTCGTTCTGGATCGACTCCGCGGGCCACGCGAGGTCGAGGAAGAACGTCGTCGCGATCGGGTCGATGTAGCGCGCCGGCACCGTCGCCATCGCCTCGTCGTAGTCGCCGTGCTGGCGGTTGTACGCCGCAAGCAGGGTCGGGACCGAGCTCGAGAGCACGGTGAACGTGACGTTGTGCCGCGTGCGCGCGAGGAGCCCTGCCATGGTGCCTCCCGTGAACGTGATGTCACAGGCGGGCGTCAGCGAGCGCGGGATGCCCGAGGCGTCGAACTTGAACTGGCAGTCGGGCGCGTTCGTCGTGAGGTTCACGAGCGCGACCTTCGTCCCGTCGACGTACACCTCGACGCTCGCCGCGATGGTCTGGACGCGCTGCAGGAGCGCGAGCGCGTGGACCGCGGCCTGCGTCGTCCGCGTGTTGCCGAAGCTGCCGCCATCGCGGTAGACGTTGTAGAGGTAGTTCACGCCCCGCGTCACCGCCGCGTTCTCGAGGCCGAGGCCGGTGGCGTTCAGCGCGAGAACGACGATGGCCGTCGTCTCGGCGTGCAGCGCCGACTCGAGGAAGCTCGTGTAGTAGTTGGCGTTGTCCGTATCGCGCGTCCATCCGCCGCCCGTGCGCTGGATTCCTTCGAGGTAGGCGACGCCGTCGGCGACCGCCGCTCGGGCCTGCGACGCGTTGGTCGAGGGGAGGATCCCCGCGTCGAGCGCGGTCTGCAGGCCCCAGATCGCGGAGGCGGTCGAGAACGGGTTCCCGTTCATGCCGGGGTAGTCCGGCCAGGCGCCGCCGCTCTTCATCGACAGGAGGTAGCGCGTGGCGTTGAGGGCGACGCGGTCGAGCGTCGCGCGCGTCGCCTCGTCGGCGATGAGGGGCCTCAGGAGGGAGAGGTCCTTCAGGATGAGCGCGGTGAGGGCGATTTCGCTCCTCAGGTACCACGTGAAGGATCCTTCCCCGAACGCTCCGTCCGCCTTCTGCGTCGAGGCGAAGAAGCCCGGGATCCGCGTGTAGTTGACGCCCGAGCCGTCGACGAGGTCGCGGTACGTCGGGTCCTCGCGCACCGTGAGGAGCCCGTGCGTCGCGAACGCCGAGTAGAAGTTCGCGGCCTCGCTGTAGGATCCGTACATGGCCCAGCCGCCGCTCGGCTTCTGCTTGTTGTGGCCCGAGGTGAGGATGCCGACGCCGGCGCGGACGGCCGAGTCGAAGCTCGCCTTGGAGTCGTTGCCCAGCTCGTCGTAGACGCCGCGCGCCTTGTAGTACTCGATGACGTGGAGCGCGGCGAGCATGGGGCTTGTCGTCTGCTCGACGCAGGAGTTCGGATAGAATCGCAGGTACTCGAGGCCCGAGAGGATGCGTCCCTGGGCGCCGGCCTTGACGTCGATGACGAACTCCTGCTCGAGGGTCGCAATGTCGAACGTCCAGACGTCGACCCGCTTCGTGACGGGCGTCGGGGAGACGTCGGCGACGGTGTGGTTCGTGTCCTTCACGATGACCGGCTTCGCCCGCACCGAGAGCGCCGGCATCGGGCAGCCGTCGATGGGCTCGCCCGAGACGACGGTCGCGGAAGCGCCGGGCACCGCGACGGTGATCGTCAAGACGGCTGCGCCCACCGTGGTGGAGGGCACCGCGACGGAGACGTGGTTCCAGCCCTGCGTGGCGGTCCGCGTGAGCGTCACCGGCGTCGCGCCGAGCGCGCCCGCGCCGACGGCCGTGATGGTCGCCGAGCCGCGCACGTTCGTGCGGAAGGTGACGAAGGCCTCGACCCCTGCGGGGCGGACGGGATCCTGGTAGAAGGCGCACAGATCCCGGACGTAGGCCGCCTCGGCGACGACGTCGCGCGCCGCGGCATTGCCGGCCGCGTTGTCGTCGATGCCCGCGGGGAGGATCGCTTCGAGCCGGTGGAGGCCCGCGATGAGCGTCGACCACGCGGGGATGTCGACCGTGTGTCCGCGGTTCGGCGAAAGCGCCGGGATCGGGATCGCGGTCGCGGCGGGGGAGAGCGCGGTGCCGCCGGGAAGGAGCGCGTCGGTGATGTCGAGGGTGGTGGCGGTCGAGGTCCACGTCCCCTCGTTCACGACCGTGGCCTTGAGGCGCGTCTCGGCCCCGAGCCACACTTCGTCGGGAGCAAGCAGCGACACGACGAGATTCACGAACCGGATGGCGGTCGATCCCGCCGCTCCGTTGTTCGTCTCGCTGAACTCGGCGACTTCGCCGAGGGCGTCGGCGACGACCGACCAGGAGGCGAAGCCCGGGGCTCCGAAGCTCGTGGTCACGACGGCGGAGACGTTCTGGCCGGGCCCGAGCGCGGGGATCGGGACGTCGACGACGGTCGAGCCGCTCGTGAACCGGAGCGTCGTGGGAACGCTCGTCGTGAGGCCGCCGATGTTGGAGACCCGGAACTCGAACTCGGCGGGCGAATTGACCCGGACGGCCGCGGGCGCGCGGACGGCGCGCACGATGAGGTCGGGGGATTCCGCCACGACGACGCGGCGGATCGCGCGGTTGTCCGTCTCGTTCGTCTCGGCGATCGAGCCGAGGACGTCCGCGACCACGGTGAGGTCGACCGGACCGAGCGCGGAGGGCGTCCACAGGACCGCGATCTCGAACGCGTCGCCCGGCGCGAGGCCGGGGTCGGTCGCCGTCGCGAGCACCGTCGCCCCCGCGAGGATCCGGTGCGTCGAGGCGGGGGTGGGAATCTCGCCGAGGTTGCGGATCGTCGCGCTGAGCGCGTACGGCGTGCCGAGATTCACGTGCTCGACGCCGCCGACGAGCGCGCGCGGAGGCGGAACGACGACGGGCGTCGCGACCAGGTTGGGCCGGGTCACGCGGACAATCGTGGTCGCCTGGTTGTCCGCCTCGCTCGCTTCGGCGACCTCGCCGAGGGGGTCGACGGCGACGCGCAGCGCGAAGGCGCCGGTGTCGTTCGAACCCCAGACGAGGGGGACGACGGCGTTCGCGCCGCCCGAGAGGGCGGGGATCGCAACGTCGCGCAGGACGATCCCGTCGCGCTCGAGCCGGAGCGTCGTCGCAGGGCTCGCCGCGGAGCCGGTGTTGCGGACGACGGCCTCGAAGACGGTCTGCTGCCCGACCGCGAGGACCGTGGGAAGGGCCCTCAGCGACACTTCGAGGTTCGGGAGGGTGGCGCCGGTCTGCGTCCAGAAGGTCCAGACGAGGACGTTCGCGAGCTGCTCGCCGTCGGTCACCCACATCTCGAGGTCGACGTACAGGCCGCCGCGGTGGGGCGCCTTGACCTCGAGGGTCGCGGCGCCGTTCTCGTCGGTGACGCCGCGAACTGCGCGGAAGTAGGCGCGGTCGGCGTCGTCGACGCAGTTGTGGCCGGCCGGACGGCCTCCCGTCGCAAGGGCGTCCATGCCGTCCTCGCCCATGTCGGGCCAGCACCACGTTTCGACATCGAGGAACGCCCAGACCTCGGCGCCCACGACCGGGGCGCCGTCTGCCCTCGTCACCACGATAGGCAGGGGGATCGTCGCGTGCGCCGGGTAGCGGCTCTCGAGCGCCGGAAGCGACACCTCGAAGGGCGCGCGGTGGAACGTGCGCGTCACGTGCGAGGGGATGGTGGGCGCGCTCAGCACGGCGACGGTGTATTCGCCGAATTCGGACGCCTCCAAGGTGACGGGCCACTCGCCCGTGGGCGGCGACGCGTGCTCGTTGTGGAGGATGCCGCGGTGCGCGTAGCCGGGGCCATAGAGCGACTTGTAGGCCTGGATCGCGGACGCGACCCCCGTGGCGGGGGCGCCGTTCGCATCGAGCCATCGGACGGTGGCGCGAAGCTCGTTCCCGACGAAGCCTCCGAGGATGTCGATCGAGGTCGAGCTCGCGGGCGAGGACGTCTGCGGCGGGCTGCCGAAGTAGACCCAGTCCCAGAAACCGGCCCATTGGAGGGTTCCCGCGTGGTCCGCGAGCGCATGGCCGTTCGACGGGTCGATCGCGGTGGAAACGACCCAGGCATCGAGGTATCGGTCGTGGAAGTTGGCCTTCGTGAGGTTGACCGCGCGGGCGGGAATCGTCACGACGGCGGTTCCGGACATGTCGGTCCGCGTCTGCTGGATGCCGCCGTGCGCGGTGTAGATCCACAGGTCGAGGTCCGCCATGGGGCCGTCATCGTAGGCGGAGATGTGGAGCGTCGCGGTCTCGGCCGAGACGAGCGTCCTGGCGTCGTGGCCCCATTGGATCCAGGTGTCGATCTCGGGATCGCCCCCGCCGCCCTCGGAGACGGGGGGCCGGTGGGGGCCGGATCGGGCGAGGATCGAAGGCACGACGATGAGGGCGCCGTCCGACGGGCAGTAGCCATAGTACCCGCCGGAGCAGCGGGAGACGTCTTCCACCGTGACCCACCCGTAGAGCACGCGGCCCTCGGGGACGACGACGGGGAACGAGCCGATGCCGGTTGCGGGGATCGTGTACGACGCCCGGGTCTCGAAGTTGCGGAATCCGAGGGGCCCGTCGCGCTGGAAGGCGATGAGCCGCTGGACGTCCTCGCGCGAGAGCGCCCGCCGGGCGTCCTCCGCGTTCGGGGCCGCGAGGGCGCGCGCGAGCCCCGCGGCGAGATCCTGCGGCGCGATCGCGAGAAGGGCGGCCGCGTCGCGCTCGGTCACCCACGAGACGGTCACGTTGATGGGGCCGCCGTGGGGCGTCAGGAGGCCGCTGAAGGATTGCGATGCGAGGATCGTCACGAGGTCCACGGTGTCGCCGGGGGCGGCCGACGTGAGATAGGGCCGAATTTCCACCGAGGTGTCGTCCTCCCACGCGAGGTAGGCGTAGCCGCCCGGCAGGGAAACGGCGGGGCCCTCCGCCGGCGCGAGGTCGACGTGGAGCGTCCAGGCGTCGTAGGGGTTCGAGGCCGACGGCTGGGGAAGCGAGGCGTAGGGGACGCTCCACGAGAAGACGCCGCCAACGGCGGTGAGCGGCTCCGAGACGATCGTCCGGTGGCTGACGCCGCCGTACCACCAGCAGTACCAGTACGGGCAGTACCATTCGTTGCGGATGCGGATCGTGGCGTTCCCCGCGTAGGGCGCGCCCGTCATGCGGTCCATCACGACCCACGAAAGGTTGAGGCTGCCCGTCCGATCGACGTAGTAGTAGCCGGGAGCGGTGGAGTAATCCGCATGGGACCCGAGGCGCCAGCCGGGCGTCGGCGAGGACGGGTCCGGGGTCGGGACGGGCGGCACGCGGTGGCCCGGCGTGAAGGCCTGGACGGCCCGGTTCCCGTGCGTGTCCTCGATCACGAGGCGATGCGTTTCGTAGGTCCGGTTCGCCGTCATCTCGAAGGAGACCTCGGCGCGACCGGAAGCATCCGTCGCGACGACCGTCTGGGCGAGCACGACGGGCGCGCACGTGGCGCAGTCGATCGCGCGGAGGGCTTCCCACCGGAAGGCGATCGGCTCGCCCGCCTGAGGCGCGCGGGCCGTCTGGTTCCAGGAGAACGCGGAGGCGAGGATCGCGCGGTGGTGCGTCGGGTAGAGGCCGTAGCCCGCATCGGGGGCCCGGTCCACGATCGCGCCGTCGCGCGTGGCTTCGAGCCAGGCGCGGAAGGTCCTGAGGCCTTCGGGCGCCCCGAGGTCCGACGCGGCGATCGGGCTGTCGTCGAGGTTGCGGACGAGGAGGACGAGCGGCTTCGCCTGCGTCGTGACGGCTTCGAGCGCCACGAGCGTGTCGGTCCATCCGCCCGCGTTCCACCGGTCGAGGGCAAGGTTCGCGACGGACCCGTCGGCGGCGAAGTCGAACCGCAGCCGCGTGTCCGCGCCGCGCTCGCCCGTGGCGGCGTCCTGGTCGAGGTCGATGTAGAGAACGACGCTCGTGCCGGGCGAGGCGCGGTCCAGGTGGAACTCGAGGACGGCCGTCGCCCCCGTCGCGTCGGCGGCGGCGATGTGCGCGGCGCGCAGGTCGAGGATCGCGCTGTCGTTGTGTCCGCGGTCCATGATCGCCATCGGCTGGTCGTCGCGCGGTTCGTAGCGCGTGGCACCGGCCGAGTACGTCGGCCACCCGATCGTGCCCGCGTAGAGCTCGTGACCGAGGCTGCGCGTCGGGGCGTCGCCGCCGAGAAGCGGCGGCAGGCGGCCGGTGAGGTTGACCGCGCCGAAGGCGTCGATGCGGCCCCAGCCGGTCTCGGCGTCGTAGCCGGGCACCCCGATGTCCACGGCGGTCGCGTTCATGAGCGAGGTCACCGAGCCGGGCAGGCCGGCGCGGCGCGCGGGATCGGCCTCGAGGATGAGGGCCGCGAGCGCCGCCGCCTGGGGCGCCGCGAAGGAGGTTCCGGTCTGCGTGGACGCTCCGCCCCAGTTGTAGAGCGTGCGGACCTCGACGCCGGGAGCGACGACGTCCGGCTTCACGTAGGCGGCGTCGCCGAAGCCGACCGGGCCCAGGCTCGAGAAGGACGCGACGCGGTCGTGCTCGCGGGCGCTCGCGCCGACGGCGTAGGCGCGGCGCGCCGCCGCCGGCGTGTTGATCGTGCGCAGGCCGAGGCCGGGGCAGTCCTCGTCCCAGAGCAGGTCGCATTCGCTCCCGCCGCCGTCGTTGCCGGCCGCGACGACGGGAAGGATGCCGCTCTCCGCGACCGCGTCGATGGCCCGCGACTGCGGCGAGGACCCGTCGTCAGGATAGCCGACCGCGACGGCCGCGTACATGGCGGGTCGGAAGGGGTTCTCCGAGACGACGCGCCACTGCGACTCGGCGGTCGGGTCCACCGCGATCCAGTCTCCGAGGTCGACGTCGAAGCCGGTCTCGTAGCCGAGCTCGGGGACGGCGAGGTCGTCGATGAACCAGCCCTCGGCGGGCGACCAGCTTGCGTAGTTCCACTCGAACGTCACGTTGACCGCGCGTCCGGCGAAGGCCGTGAGGTTCAGAACGACCTCGCGCCATCCGTCGCCGCTCCAGCCCTGGTACCAGTTCGTCCACTCGTACTGTCGGGACGTGGCGTTGTACCACGTCTCGTCGCAGTGGTAGACCGGGTCGAAGTCCGGGTGGAGCGTGTCGCGCGCGAGCGGTCCGCCGATCTCCTCGACGACGACGCGCCCGCAGCTGGATCCGAGGGCGGAGCTGTAGCGCGTCCAGAACGAGAGCGTCACGGTTTCGAGGCCTGCGAAGTCGAACGTGCGCGTGAGGCGCGAGGTCTCCTCCCAAGGGGAGCCGGGCGCGGTCGCGTTGCCGATCCAGAGCGCGCCGTCGCCCGACCGCTTCGCGGGGTGGGTCGCGGGGTCGAGCTCCGCGACGAGGCTCCACGTGCCCGACGGGAGCGGAGCGTCGGCCGTGAGCTTGTGGAACCAGACGCGCTCGTCGTCGTAGGTTCCCTCCTCGGGCATGAGGACCCAGTCCACCGGCACGCCCTGGTAGGAGGATCCCGAAGGATCGATGAAGCGGGCGATGAGCGGGTGGGGATCCTCGTAGTCCCACGCGTCCGACCCGTCCCACCCCGCCATCTCGACGTAGCCGAGGATGTAGGAGGCGGGGTGGCTCGGGCTTCCGCCGACCTCGAAGTCGAAGCGCGCGGGGAACGCGTACCCGTCGTCGAGCTCGGACCAGGTCGAGACGTAGGTCGTCTCGAACGAGCCGCCCGAGTAGGAGAGGATGTCCACGCCGTCGCGCGCGGCGACGGCCGCGTAGGCGTCGAGGAGGTCGCGCTCGCTCGCCCAGCCTTCGCGGTTGAAGACCTTCATGATGACGAGGTCCGCCTCCGGGGCGATTCCGCGGTGCCACCGTTGGGATCCGTCCGCCGCGATGACGCCCGCGACCGCCGTGCCGTGGCCGGCGTCGTCGTAGGCGATCGAGGACAGCGGGCGGAGCGCGAAGCCGCCCTCGCCCGTCCAGTCCCCGAACGTGGTCGTCGCCGAGCCGGCAAGGCCGTCAAGGGCGACGCGCGCGAGCGCGAAGCCCCGGTGCTCGGGAATGTCCGAGGCCCAGTTTCGGGGCGGCGCGCCGGGCGTGCCGGACCCGAAGCCGTGCGTGCTCGCGAAGGCGAGCTGGAGGGACGCGGCGCCCGCGAGCGCGGCCGGGACCGGGATGACCTGCGAAGCCAGGTTCTCGCGGGTCATGTCGCGGAACTCGTGGATGAAGGTCCAGTTGGCGCCGAGGTCGCTCGAGGCCCAGAGGTAGACGGGCACCGAGCCCGGGGAATCCTTGAACCACGTGACGTTGATCGCGAAGGGCCCCGTGGCCGACGCGAGGTCGAAATTCGGCGACGTCGCCACGGCCGGCTCGCGGCCGTTGCCCGCCGCGAACATGGGCGTGTCGTACGTGGCGCGGGCCCAGCGCTTCCAGCCTCCGCTCGCGCTGGCGCGGCCCGCAGCCGACTCGGCGTCGTCGACCCACGCCGCGGCCCCGTCGAGGACGAGCGTGACGTCGTCCACGAACCAGCCGTCGGAGTGCGTGTTCCACGCTGCCCCCCGGAGGATGAATTCGAGGACGATCGAGCGTCCCGCCCACGGCGTGAGGTCGACCGTGAAGGTCGAGGGGCCGTCGGCGCGGTCGCGGATGAACGCGAGGCGCTCCTCTCCGCCCGTCTCCTCGTTGCGGACGACGACCTTGGCGTGCTCGCAGTAATGCTCGTACGGGCTGCCGGGCGAGTAGTAGCAGGTCGGGAGGTCGTGGAAGGACCTGAACGAGAGCGAGGCCACCGTGGCGGCCGTGAGGTCCGCCGTGAAGCGGAGGCTCGAGAACCCGGCGGCGGGGTGCGCGTGGTAGGCCCACGACCCGGTGGCGCGGTCCGCCGAGCGGCGCGTGAAGTCGATGAAGTCCACGATCGCGTGGTCGAGCTCGGGGTTGCCGCCCCACGCGCCGGAGTCGAGCACGGCGAGGGTCGTGCCCGCGCCCGTCGCGGCGCGCTTCATGAGGAGGTCGGCGCCGATCCATTCCTGGGCCCAGTCGGGGTCGAGGTCATCCACCGGCCGGACGGCGGGCGGCGTCGAGCGGTAGAGGGCCGCGAGGCGGGCGTGGTCCTCGGCGCCGAGCTTCGGCGACCGGAGATCCTCGGACAGGTGGCGGATGATCTCGGCGCGCAGGGGGTTGTGGCCTTGAAGGCTCACGCGCGCCTCGCCGGACTTCCAGACGGCCTCGACGTCGCTGCGCCGCTCGAGGAGCTTGAGGACGGCGGGCGTGACCTTGGCGGAGACCGCGTTCACGGTCCAGAGGCTCGACACGTCGGCGGCGCGACCGCGCGCGGCTTCGCGGTCGAGGAAGGCGAGGATCGAGGACTGGGAGGATTCGGCGGAGGCGGCGCGCGCGCGGGCGGCTTCGGCGCGGTCCTCCGCGTCGGGCGTCTCGAGGGGCTTCGAGAGCACGATGGTGACGGGAAGGAGGTCCTTCGCGTCGGCCCGCTTGGCGAGCGCCTGGAGGCTCGGGGCCACGAAGGCCCGGTGCGGCGCGGCCGGCGGCGGCGCCTGCGGGGGGGAGGAGGGAGCGCCCGCGGCGACGGAGACCGCGAGCGCGGGAAGAAGGAGGATGGTCACGAGAACGAGCGCGCTGAGCTTGCCGGAACGTGCCGCCATGTCGAGGCCCCCCCGTCGAACGGGAATGCAGGGGGGCCTCCGGCAGCTGGACCGCTGCGGCCGCCTCCCTACCGGCGCCGAGGACACTTTTCGAGTATATCTATATTTGGTCCTACCGTGAAGTTACTGAGCGCGGCTCGAGAGGGTCTTTCCCCAGGCGACGAGCCGCGCCTCGGTCATCGTCTCCCCCACCGCAAGCGCCTGCGCGACGACGGACGCCTCGCGCAGGACGAGGACGAAGCCGGACCCCCCGCGCGTGTCGAGCCGGTAGATCGCCGAGGCGTCGCCGATCGGGGGCCCGCCGGAGACCGGCTTCCAGGGGTCGGCCCGGAACAGGCCGTCGAGCGCCTCGAAGGCGCCGGCCGCGCCCGCGGACGTGTTGAAAACGTAGACGACGTGATTGAGGAGGGGTCCGTCGGGCCGCTCCTCGAGGGTGCGGGCGAGCGCGGCGCGGAAGCCCCAGGCCTCGAGCGCGTCCGCGTCGGCCCATTCGGGCGTCGCCTCGGAGAGCGCCGACGGCGTCGCGTAAGGAGTCTCCTCGACGACGCGCGCGAGCGGACCGACGTCGGCGGGGC
>DATLGO010000023.1 GCA_035540375.1 Candidatus Thermoplasmatota archaeon | reverse complement strand
CCCCCTCCTCGCCCTCGGCGCCCTCGGCGTGGCCCTCGCCCTCGCCGCGGCGGGCCGCCGCCGACCGTGATCGTCACGCCGACGGGGGACGGAGCGTTTTCCCGGCGACCCCGCGTGACACAAAGCTTAAGACCGGAGTTGGGAACGGTCGAACCGTCGGGCGGCGCAAGCCGCCTGGCGTGTGTGTTGCCCCTGCCTTGCGCACCTGGGTTCTCCCAGCGTGAGCGAGGCGACCCCGCTGGAGAGACCCCAATGACCGTCAACCCGTCCCGTGTGTCGCGCCTCATGGAGCACGGCCTCACCGAATACGAGGCCCGTGCGTACCTCGCGCTCCTCGACCTCGAGAAGGCCGAGGCAAGCCCGATCGCCGACGTGGCGCGCGTGCCCCGCACCAAGATCTACCAGGCCCTCGAGGGCCTGGAGGGCAAGCGCCTCATCAAGGTCATCCCCGAGCGCCCCAAGCGCTACCTCGTGCAGCCCCTCGCGAGCTACCTCGACGAGATCGAGCGCGGCCACAAGGCCAAGGTCGAGGCCCTGCAGGGCGAGCGCGAGGCCCTCGAGTCGGAGTTCGCCCCGAAGGGCAAGCTCCAGCTCGAGGACGCGGGCGGATTCATCGTCCTCAAGGGTCGCGCGAACATCGCCTCACGTCTCGCCGAGATGATCGGCCAGGCCGAGCGCGACGTGTTCGTCGCGACGAGCGCGGCCGGCCTGCACCGGCTCGCGTACCACGCGACCGTCCTCGTCGAGCGCGCCGAGAGCGGCGTTCGCGTCCGCGTCGCGGCGCCCGCGACCGAAGCCGAGCGCGAGGCCGTCGAGGCCCTTTCGCAGGCCGTGGAGCTCCGCGCCGGCGCCGCCGCGATCGGCGCGACGACCATCGCAATCGCCGACGGGAAGGTCCTCGTCGCGCACCACGTTCCCGACGACCACCACTACTTCCAGGGCAACGACGTCGCGCTCTGGTCCGACGACGCCGCCGTCGTCGCGGCCATGATGGCCCTGCTCGAGCTCGCCTGGAACGCGTCCGACGCGGCGAGCGCGAAGACCCTCGCGGCCCTCGCGGCCGCGACGGGCATCGCGCTTCCCGAGCGGCCCGCGGCCGCCCACTGAAGTCCGGATCAGGGAGGCTGGACCCATCGCCCCGCGCGCGGCGACGCGCGCGGGGCATCCATCTTTTCTCAAACATCTTCGCCTGCGTTGTTCTCCACGCGACTCACCGTCGCCTGTGACGCATGGGGATTCCTCTGCATTCCTCACCCAGGGTCGCGCCGAGCCGCGAACTCGGCGAAGGCCCGTACCGCAAGCGGAATGTGGCGCGACTTCGAGCTTTTCTTGCTCAGTGGTCCGTGTCACTCACGCCTGTGAAGGGCGACCTGTCATATGGCGTCGAATGAACGGGTCATCGCAAGCGCGGTGACGCTCCGTCCAGTTGCTGGGACGGAACGGCCCGGACGGAGACCGGGTTCCGCGCGAGCAGAATGGTGTTGCCGTGAACAAGAAGATCGAGACGGTCCCGAGGCGCGACCTCGGCTACGCCCTGCTTCGCAGGGCCATGCCCGAGCCGACCTCCGGTTCCACCCAGCGCTTCGCGCATGTTTCCGAACGCAGCCTCCGCGACGCCGCCTACGTGGCGGCGGCGACGGACGCGGCGGTCCTCTGAGGACCCCCGCCGGACCGGAGACGCGCGCGCATGGACAAGCAGACGAAGATCGTCGCCGTCCTCCTCAGCGCGCTCCTTCTCTCGGTCCCGGCCGGCATCTCCACGGACGGTGGAAGCATCGCGACCGGACACACCACGTACTTCGACCTCAGCGGTTTCGACCCGTGCCTCGCGGGCGTGACCGGCATCGCGCGCATGCGCATCATGTGGTTCAACGACCAGGTGCTCCTCGATACGACGCACTTCGGTCCGAACCGCTTCGTCTACATCGCGGAGTCGGGCGCGCCCGACCCCCGCGCGCACACGCTCAACAAGACGGGCGTCGTCTACACCTACAAGGACCCGGTCCACGAGCACGTCTGGACGACGACGGAGTACCAATACTTCTTGACAACGGAGCCGGACGTCGACCTCGACACGGGCGGAACGACCGTCCGCGGCCCGTCCTATACGGACGGAAAGCTCGACGCCGGCGAGTACGGCGCGGGCTTCAACGCGAGCGCGTTCGTCGGCCCGTTCTACGTGTACGCGACGGAGATCCGCCAGGATCCGCTCACGAACGATCCCTCGGTCCCGAACCCCGACGGGTCGCGCGCGTACAACTTCGTCACGCTCGTCGACACCTGCCGCTTCCATGCGAAACCCGCGGGCAAGGTCGTGCACGACGCGTCCGCCACGGACGAGAACGCCTACAACCACCCGGTCGGCACAAGCGACCACGAGCACGAGACGTTCCTCGTGGACATCTGGGTCGGCGAGAAGCCCCGCGAAGGCGGCCTCACGCAGCCCCAGGGCCGCGGCGCCTGGGTGAACGAGCGCGCCACGCAGCAGGGAGGCGCTGGAACGTGGCAATGATCATTCTCATCCCTTCACAGGGTGGGCCCGGCTTCGGCCGGCGAGTTGCTGGAGAAGACAAGGAAATGGAGAGGTAAACATGCCGATCAACCAAGACCGGCTGGACAAGATGCAGGAGTACGGGCTCACCGAGTACGAAGCTCGGACGTACCTCGCGCTCCTGGATCTGGGTGTTGCCACGGCCCGGGACATCGCCAACGTGTCCCGCGTGCCGCGAACGAAGATCTACTCGGTGCTCGACGACCTGCACCAGAAGCAGCTCACGGAGATCATCCCCGAGCGCCCCAAGCGCTACGAGGCGGTCCCCTTCGAGCGCTACCTGCGCCAGTTCGAGCGGGACTACCAGGCGAAGCTCAAGAAGATCGAGGACGACAAGAAGCTCCTCGGCTCCGAGCTCCGCTCGAACGGGGACGCCCACGGTCTCGACAAGGCCGGGAGCTTCAACGTCCTCAAGGGCCGCAAGAACGTGATCAACCGCAAGTACGAGATGGTCCAGCGCGCGGAGCGCGAGATCCTCGAGATGGGCACCGAATTCTCGGGCGTCCGCATGGGGTACTACCTGCCCCTCCTCAAGGAGAAGGCCCGCGCGGGCGCGGCCCTCCGGCTCCTCTGCCCCGTGACCGACGCGAACCGGGACAACGTCCTCGAGTTCGCCCAGGTGGGCGAGGCCCGTTCAACAAGCGCGAAGACCCCCGGGTCGGTGATCCTCGTCATCGACGACGCGGAGGTCTTGATCTGTCACTACGTCCCGGACGACGAACACCTGTTCAAGGGCGAGGACGTCGCGATCTGGAGCGACGACCGCGCCATCGTCAGGGACATGAAGAACACGATCCTCGCGCACTGGGAGAAGGCCGAGAAGGTGGGCGCGGCGACCAAGGCGGCCGCGACGCTCCGCAAGGAGGCCTGAAGGCCCTGAATGCCCTGGGAAGCCCCGTCGTCACCCACCCGGGTGACATGCTCCTCGTCAAATATCGCGCAAGTCGCTCAAGAACCGAAGTGGAGGCTAGCGCGTGTACGCGGAGGAGGCTGAGGGAAATTCCCGCACCGACGCTTCGTGCAGCCGGACGGGAGGCTTCCCATCACGCAACCACTTCGGTCTGTACATACGGACACAGGAATGGAGGTGTAACTGAATGAAGGCAAAGATTGTGGCGGTGACGTTTGTGGCCATCATGGCCGTCCCCGCTTTCGCCGCGGCCGCTACGTATAGCGACCTCGGCCCCAAGACTGAGCAGGTTGTCGAAGGACACAACGTGTTCGCCGTCATCCAGGCCGTCGTGAACCGGAATATCACCGGTGTGACGGTTCTGGTGCGCGAGCAGGTCATCAGCGGTGGCAAGCTCTGGTTCAACGACCAGTACCTCATCCGCCCGGACCAGGCTGTGAGCGGTCTCAACTACCAGCTCTCGGACTGCGGCTTCCGGACCGACGGATCCTACGCTTGCAGCCGCTACCCGTGCGGCGGCGCGGTCATCGCCACGGAGTCGGGCAACCCGAACCCGATCACCTCGGTGACGACGAAGAAGAACTTCGGCCGCACGCTCGAGGAGACGACGACGGGCATCCCGATGATCGAGGACGAGTACAACATCAACTACGTCGAGTCCTACTTCATCACGGACCCGAACGACCACTCGTTCTACGTGGACAAGTACATCGTCCGCCTCGACCTCGGCGACGTCAGCTCGTCCGAGGACTGGGACGACGTGTTCGACACGAACAACGACGGCGAGGACACCACGACGGCCGTCACGGACGCCGAGGAGTCCCCGTACCACACGGACCTCACGGTGGCCGGCGAGACCATCCACACGGGCCTCGTCATGGACTACCCGATCTGGGTCGTCAACATCCTCGGCGCGGCCTCGTTCACGGCCGACGACGGTGTCACGAGCTGCCAGGCGTTCATCGACAACCCCCCGCAGGGCTACTTCCAGCCCACGAACCCCCTCGTGAACGGCGGCGCCTCGTACTGTTACGACGGCAACACGGTCGGTCCCGACGGCTGCATCTACGACGGGTACGCTCGCAACACGACGTACAACGTCCCCTCGCCCGAGGACGGCCTCGTGTACCACAACTACCGCCGGTACAACGCTGAAATCGTCCTCTACATGAAGGACCTCAAGGTCGTTCAGGCCGCCGGCAAGGAGCACGGCGTCGCCGGCGCGGACGCGTCGGACACGAACGGCTGCGAGTCCGGCGCCTACACGCGCTACGAGGACGGCAGCTCGAGCTACAAGGGAACGGAGTGGACCTGCCCCAACGGCGACGATGACGCCGAGGGCAACAGCCACCCCTTCAACCCGCTCGACCAGGGCGCGGGCACGCCGACGCACGCCCACGACACGGCCCGGCTCGACCTCTACTACAGCGGTACCTACCGCCCGCAGGAGCCGAGCCAGCGCAACTTCGTCATCTTCGACCTCGAGGGTTCCTCGGCGCCGTTCGACCTCCGCCACTAAGCCTTCGGGCTCGTGGTGGATGTCGTAGACGAACACCCGGGGGGGTCTCCGGACCCTCCCGGTTTCCCATCTTTCAACTCAACACACGGAGAAGGCCATGCCGAAGAAGCGCGAGAACTGGACCCCGTACGGGCTGGAGGCGATCCGCCAACAGACCATCCGGAGGCGCCGCAACCTCGCGCTCGCGATGTTCCTCGTGTACATCGTCGGCTACACCGTGTTCATTCTCCTCACGACGACCGCGAACCTGAGCGTCGGCGACGGCTCCGGAGGGAGCGTCGAGCTCGACCTCAGCGGCCGCAACGTGGAGGAGCGGCAGAAGCCGGTCACGGTCCGCGTCGGTCCCGGGCGCATCACGCTCGCGGACTTCGGCGGCGAGGCCGCGACGACGCCGCCCACGGCGCCGCCCCCGCCCGGCGTCGAGGCCATCAATTGGCGAGGAGAGCTCATGGCCTACGGGCCGCCGATCGCCCTGCTCTGGCTGCTTCTTGCGGCCATCCGGAGCAAGGACAAGAACGGCGAGGTCAACTACGGCGTCTACAAGGGCGCCATGCCCTACGAGATGATCACGGCGGAGGCCAAGGGCCACGTCTTCACGACGCGGCTCGCCAAGGGAAGCCTCTTCGGCAGGACCCGGTCCGACCACCTGCCCGCCCAGCTCCTCCGGGAACCGGAGGAATCGTCCGACGAGGGGCGCCCCGTCGGATGAGCCCTTGACCACGCAGGGAGTAAAGGGAGGAAACGATGAGGCCCGGCCACGGAGGGTGGCGCGGGCTCGTCCACGTCGCGCTCTGGACGGGCGCGGGGGTCCTCGTGGCCCTCGTCGTCCGCGACGCCCTGGGAGGGTGGGCCGCGGCGGGTGCGGGCCTTGCGCTCTACAACAGGCTCAACCGCAGCGCCACCTTCGACAACGAGACGCGCCGCCGCATCTTCGACCAGGTCCGCGCGCTCCCCGGCGTGTGCATCGCCGACATCGCCTCCTCCGTCGGCGTCAGCCATTCGACGGCGTCTTACCATCTCGACAAGCTCGTGGAGTTCAGCCTCGTCACGAGCACGATCGACGGCAACAAGGTCCGCTTCTTCGTGAACGGCGGCGCCTTCACCGAGGAGGAGCGGCGCATGCTCGCCGTCCTCGACAACGCGGAGACCCGCCGGGTCCTCGACGCGATCGTGAAGAACCCCTGGTGCTACCGGGCCGAGCTCACCGCGCTCCTCGGCGTCTCCTCGCCGACCGTGAATTGGCATCTCGACCGGCTCGAGGCCGCGGGCCTCGTGATCGAGAACAAGACGGGCCGCAACCGTTTCCTCTACGCGGACAAGCGGCGCCTCAACGATTGGCTCGCGACCCTGCTCAAGAAGCTGCGGGAGACCACGTACGACGCGACCGGCCTCGAAGCGCTCCTCGAGGCGAGCCGGGCCCCGCCCGTCTGAACCGGGGTCCGAACGGCGGAACCCGTCCCGACCCGACAGTCTCATAAAGAGCCCGCACGGATGCCCGGTTCGTGGACCGGCCCCGGCGAAACCCTCTCCTCGCCCTCGCCCGCCTGCATCTCCACGCGGGCGGGGACCACGACGCCGAGTCCTCCATCCAGGCGAGCCTGGAGAAGAGCGCACGGCTCTCGAAGGTGGTCTTCGACGCGCCGCCCGCGCCGTACGCCTACGCCTACATCGTCATCGCCTCGGCCCTGTTCGGGCTCTTCCTCTACGAGACGACGGCCGGCGTCCTCGATTCCATCGTCGCGGGCGTGGTCATCATCGGCCTCCCCGGCGTTCTCGCGGGGGTCCTCTCCGCGCCGCTCGCGCAGGGCCTCGGCGGAACGCTGTACTACCGGCGCTCGTCATTCCTCGCCGCCGTCTGCGTGACGCTCATCGGCGCGACCCTGGTCGTCGCGGTGCCCTTCCGCGTCCTCCTCGACTTCCCGCCCGGCTACGCGCTCCTTTTCGGATACATGATGATCACGAGCACGAGGCACGCGTTCCTCTTCGCGACCTCCGACAACCGGCACCTCCGCTCGCTGCCGGTCACGCTCCTCCAGACCGCGATCGGCCTCCCCTTCATCGCGCTCCAATACTCCTTCGGGAGCCGCGAGCTGCTCCTGACGCTCCTTCTCCCGTGGGTCTTCCTCGTTCCCCTCATCTTCTTCCTCGAGGTCTTCGACGCGCCGCTCAAGAAGAACTTCAAGGTGAGCGCGAGCGAGATGTTCCGTTACTACCTCGACCACATCTCCACGGGGCGCATGGAGGGCGAGCCGCTCCTCAAGCGCTTCGCGGAGCCCATCACCGCGAAGTTCGGCGTCGCCGCGTTCCGCCGCCGCGACGGCACGCTCAAGGCCGCGGTGGTCGTCCCCGCGCTCCACCCCGGCCCGATCGGCCAGCTCGGCGGGTCCGACCTTCCCGGAAAGATCGCGGGAAGCGTCCGGGACGTGGAGCTCGTGATGGTGCCCCACGGAAGCGCCACGCACGACTTCAATCCCGTGAGCACGGATGACGTCGAGCGACTCGCGCGCGAGGTGAACCGCGTCATCGACCGACTCGAGTTCGCGGAAGGCGGCTCGATGGCCGTCACGAAGGGCGGGCGCATCCGCGTCACGAGCCAGGTCTTCGGCGCAAGCGCGCTCCTCACCTACACCTCCTGGCCCGAAGCCATCGACGACGTCGAGTACGGCGTCGGCCTCGCGGCCGAGATGGCCGCCCGCGAAGCGGGCGCGAAGCACGCGATGTTCGTCGACTGCCACAACTCGCTCACGCCGGGCGCGGGGGCGGTCTTCCTCTGCACGCCGCGCTCGGACGCCATCATCCAGGCCGCGGGCGACGCGACGCGCGAAGCGCTCGATCGGCAGGTCGAGACGGTGCGGGTCGGCATCGCCCAGGACAAGACGTCCTTCACGAAGCGCGACCTCATCGGCGAGCAGGGCGTGCAGGTCATCGCGGTGGAGGCGGGCGGCCAACGGCACGCCTACATCCTCTGGGACGGCAACAACGCGGTCCCGGAGGTGACGCGCCTCATCGGCAAGGCGCTCGACGGGGTCGTCGACAGCTTCCAGGTGATGACGACGGACAACCACTCGGTGAACGCGGTCGCGGGATCCTACGGGCCCGTGGGGCACGTCGCCTCCCCTTCGCGCATCGCGGACGTGACCCGCCTCGCGGTCGAGCAGGCCGTCTCCGACCTCGAGCCCGTCCAATGCGCCTTCGGCCGGGGGGAGCTCGAGGACTTCTACGTCTTCGGCCACCAGAAGACCGTGCAGCTCACGGCCTCGATCAACGTCATGACGAGCATCGCGCTCCAGCTGACCCTCGCGGCGTTCCTCGTGCAGGGGCTCGCGGCCGCGCTCCTCTTTTACCTGGTCGGCCTCGTCTGAAGATATCCGTGACCTTGCAGGGTCGGTTCGGGTGTCGCCCCGGCGCGTGACAAACGACGCTTCTTGGCGCTCGCGACGGTTCGTGGGCCTGTCGCCGCGGAGCGAAGGCTCCGGGATGGGAGGCCTCCACGTTGATCCAGAAGCTCCTGATGTCGCTCCTCAGCCTGTTCATGATGGTCGCGAGCTCCATCTCGCCCGCCATCACCGTGGACGGCGGGGGATCCGTCGAGCCCAAGGTCCCGGCCGGCGTCGCGGGCGCGGCCGTGGAGCGCTTCGCGACGCTCGACGCGGGCGGCGCCGCCTTCGCGACCATGTCCGTCCTCTGGGTCGAGATCGATGGCCGCCGCGTCTTCGAGGACGCGTGGGGCTCCGGCACCCTCGAGACGCTCACCTTCAAGGTCGGCGTCAAGCCCGAGGACGCGACGACCCTCCAGCTCGGGGAGCGGCGCTTCGCGCTGCACCCGACGGACGTGATCACGGTGCGCGGCTTCAACGGCCGCTTCGCGATGAGCGACCTCGACAAGGCGACGTCGACCCTCGCGCTCGACGGCACGGTGCAGGCGACGTTCGTCGCCGAGAAGGCGTCGAGGCTCCTGCGCACCGAAGGCGGCCTCGCGCGTCCGATCGCGCCCGAGAACCCGACCGTCAAGACGCAGGAGCGCCTCGCCTACGTCGTCCTCGGCGGCACGCGCGAGATCGACGTCGTGACGCTCCAGACCGGCATGGGCCAGCGCCTCGAAACGAACGCGAAGAAGCGCGACCCGGCGAACCCCATCGCAGGGTTTCCCGCAGCCTGGGTGCGCGTGAACGGCGAGCTCCTCAAGGACTACGCGTGGAGCGACGGGCTCGTCGACGCGATCGAGTTCCAGATCCCCGCGACCGGCGACCAGGGGGTCGTCGTGAACGCGAGCGGCCAGGCCCTCGCGGCGGCGCCCGGCGAACGCGTCGTCGTGCGGGGCTTCGCCGGCACCTACGTCGCCTACCAGGTGCCGGGCGGCTGGCGCGTGAAGCTCGACGGCTACGCCGAGCGCGTCACGACCGCGCCGCGCGGAACGCAGTCGGATCCGATCGGGCTTCCCGGAACGCTCCCGCCGGTCGCGTCCTTCGGCTGGACGCCCCTCTACCCCACGACCTCGAGCGAAGTCACCTTCATCGACTACTCGTACGACCCCGACGGCGGACAGATCGTCTCGTGGGCCTGGAACTTCGGCGACGGATCGACGTCGAACCTCCCGTGCCACGTGCAGGGCGTTTCCGCCGGAACCTGCCCCCGGCACCGCTTCGCCGCGCCGGGCGCGTACAACGTGACGCTCGAGGTGCGCGACAACACGCTCATGACGAACTTCGTCAAGCAGACGATCGTCGTGGGCAACACCCCGCCCGTCGCCGACTTCGAGTTCACGCCGAAGAACGCGACCGACCTCGACCTCGTCCAGTTCATCGACCGGGCCTACGACCTCGACGGCCACGTCGTCGAGTGGCGCTGGGACTTCGGCGACGGCTCGTCATCGCAGCTCCCGAACCCCAAGCACAAGTTTGCGGACAACGGCACGTGGACCGTGACGCTCGTCGTCGTCGACGACAAGGGTAACGTCTCCGCGCCCTCGCGCAAGGTGGTCGGCGTCGCGAACGTTCCGCCGACGGCCTCCTTCGTGCTGAGCCCCGGCGACCCGACCTCGCTCGAAACCGTCCTCTTCACCGACACGTCGCAGGACCGCGACGGAACGATCGCGCGCCGCGCCTGGACGATCAACGGCGAAGCGGTGTCCCAGAACGCCTCCTTCTCCCACGTCTTCCGCGCAAGCGGCGAGGCGCGCATCACGCTCACGGTCGCCGACAACGACGGGGCGGAGTCCACGGCCACCCGCGTCGTCCAGGTCAGGAACCGCGACCCCGTCGTGAACTTCCGCTGCACGACCGGCCCCGTCACGACCTCGACGCGCTTCGAATGCACGGACGACTCGACCGACGCCGACGGGACCATCGCGAAGCGCACCTGGGACTTCTGCGACGGCGCCTCCTTCGTCCGCGGCCCCTCCGACGTCACGATCTCGCACACGATCCTGCAGCGCGGCGCGTGCTTCGTTCGCCTCACGGTCGAGGACGGCCGGGGCGGCGTCGCGTCCGGCCGTCTCGACTTCACGGTCGCGAACTCCCCGCCCGTCGTCGATTTCACCTCGATTCCGGCCTCCGGCGCCGCGCCCTCGCTCTCGCTCGTGACCTTCACGGACCGGAGCTACGACCCCGACGAGGGCGACGTCATCACGAGCCGCCTCTGGCGCTTCGGCGACGGCAAGACGGACACGCGCACGGTCGCGCGCAACGTCTACGAGCGACCCGGCACCTACAACGTCACGCTCACGGTCCACGAGGCCGCAACCGGCGAATCGGCGAGCCTCACGAAGCCCTTCGTCGTGCTCAACCAGCGCCCGCGCATCCTGCTCCTCGCCGCTACCCCCGTCGAACCCGAGGTGAACCAGACGGTCCGCTTCAACGCGACCGTGCAGGACCGGGACGGATCGGTCGTGAGCTTCACGTGGAACATGGGCGACGGCACCAACCTGACGGGCCTCAACGTGCTCCACCGCTTCAGGACGCCCGGGCAATACACCGTCACGGGAACCGCGGTCGACGACGCGGGCGGCGTCACGACGGCCGTCCTGAACGTGCGCGTCCTGCACGCGAAGCCCAAGGCGGCCTTCACGTTCGCTCCCGCCATTCCGCGGCCCGGCGAAACCGTCGTCTTCACGGACGCGAGCACGCCCGTCGGCGCGCCGCTCTCCTCCTGGGAATGGCGCTTCGGCGACGGCCTCGTCCTGCGCGGCCCGAGCGTCTCGCGATCCTTCGGCGCCGCCGGCACGTACTCCGTGCAGCTCCGGATCCAGGACGGGCTCGGCCAGACGAACGCGACCGACCGGACGCTCCGCGTGAACGCGCCCCCGACGGCCTCGTTCACGCAGGACCGCTCCATCATCTTCAGCGGCGAGTCGGTCACGTTCACGCCGACCGCGGCCGACTCCGACGGCGGCATCGCGCGCCTCGAATGGCGCTTCGGCGACGGCCAGACCGCCGTCGTGACCGGCGCTCCGACGCCGATCGCGCACGTCTTCGCGGTGCCGGGATCGTACAAGGTCACGCTCACCGCCGTCGACATCGACGGCGCGAACGTCACGACGCTCCCCTCAAACCTCGTCGTACGCAACCGCGCCCCGACGGTGTCGCTCGTCGCCTCGCCCGGACTCGTCGTTCTCGAGGGCCAGGCCGTCACGTTCCTCGGCTCCGCGAACGATCCCGACGGCACCATCGCCTCGGCGCGCTACACGTTCGGGGACGGCCGCTCGGCGACGGGCAGCCTCGACGCGATCCACCAGTTCAACACCTCGGGCATCTACACGACGCGCCTCACGGTCACCGACAACGGCGGCCTCACCGCGACGGCCCAGGTGTCGATCACCGTCATGTCCGCGAATCCCGTGACCGTCCGCGGACGCATCGTCTACCCCGATGGCGAGGGCGCGGACCTCTCGCGCGGCTTCGCGATCTCGGGCCGCCTCTCGAACCTGCCTCTCGGGACCGGCGCCGTCGTCGCGCACCCGAACGGCACGTTCGAGACGACGCTAGCGGCGGGCGCGTGGCGCGCGGGTCAGCGCGTGGACTTCTCGATCGTGGAGAGCGCGACGCTCATCGCGGTCAACCCCTCGACCGTCCTCGCGTCCAAGGCCACCCTCGTCGACCTCGGACGGTTCGTGCTCCTCGAGCGCCTGAGCTTCAAGTCGGCCGGCATCCTGGACGAAGCGAACCGGGGATGGCCGGTCCTTTCGGACCCCGTGTGGCTCGGCGCGACCGACAACCAGCCCGCGGGCGCGACCTACGTGTCCGACCCCGGGGCGCCCATCCTCCTCGCGATCAACGCGACGTGGTCGAACGGCCGGGCCGCCCGCGGCGTGACGCTCGAATACACGTGGTCCTGGCTCGCCTCGCGGCAGGTCCTCGGCGACGCCGAGATCGCCGAGGCGACAGGGTCGCAGTTCATCCCGACCCACGAAGGGTCGGTCGAGATGCCGAAGCTCCCGGGCCAGGTCACCTCCCTCGTGCCGATGCACGCGCCGGGATGGTACCGCTGGACCGCCTCGCTCACGTTCACGAACGCGGAGCTGGGCGTCACGATCCGCTCGCTCAACGGAGTGAGCGGGTACGTTTACGTCGACCCCGGCGGGGCGACCACGGCCGTCGCGGGCTTCAAGGGCCTGCCGTGATCCCGAAACGGATTTGCGAGAGCGACCCGTTCGGCGCAGCGTGAGCCGCGAACGGGGCGACGTCGACCCGGCCGTCCTCGAGAAGGCCCTCGCGCCCGCCCGCGCGATGCACCGGTACTCCCGGGTCGAGATCGAAGGCATCGAGCACGTGCCCCGCGGAGCCGCGGTCGTCGCGGCCAACCACACGGGATGGACGGGCCTCGATTTCAGCAACCTCTTCGTGACCCTCCACGACGGCCTCGGCCGCACCGTCCGCACCGCGGTCCATCCCGCCTTCTTCCGCGCCCCCGTCGTCGGAACGCTCGCCTCGAAGCTCGGCTTCTTCGAGGTCTCCGTCCAGGAGAGCACCGAGATCCTCGACGAGGGCGGGCTCGTCCTCTTCTTCCCGGAGGCCGAGGAGGGCAACTTCAAGCCCATCTGGCGCCGCTACAAGCTCGAGCCGTTCAAGCCGGGCTTTGCGCGCGTCGCCCTCGCGGCGAAGGTCCCCATCGTCCCCGTCGTCATCGTGGGCGGCGAGGAGGCGAACCCGAGCCTCTTCCGCATCGAGCGCTTCAAGGACACCCTCGGCCTCTCGCTTCCCGTCCCGCTCAACCTGTTCCCGTTCCCCGTGAAGTGGCGCATCAAGTTCTGCGAGCCCATCGACGTCACGAAATATCTCGGGCAGGAATCGAGCGTCGATTCCGACGTCGCCGAGACGCTCGCGCGCGACGTCGAGCGCGTGATGCAGCGCGAGCTGCTGCGCCAGGTCGAGAAGCGCGGAAACCCCTTCTTCTGAGTCAGAACGGGTCGTCGAAGAGCGGCCTGTGCGCGCCCGGAACGATGAGGGCCAGGCCCGACCCCACGAGGAAGAGGAACGAAGCCGCAAGATGCGAGGCCGCAAGGACCATCGTCGCGAGGAAGAGGCCCGCCATCGCCGCCGCCGCGAACACGCGCCGGGCCGCGAGCACCGCGGCCGCGAACCCGAGGACCGCGAGATGGATCGGCGCCACGGCCGCCGCGTCCGCGGCTTCCGGACGGTCGAGGAGGACGAGGAGCGCGCCCGCCGCCGACAGGATCGCGCCCGCCGCAAGGACGAGGACCACGGCGGCGTGCATCGCGCCCGCCGCGACCGTTCGACCCATGCCGTCACGCTCGGTTGAGGACCGGCATGGGCGATGTGGTACGACGATCAACCCGAGACGCGCGCCCAGCGGAGGCCCGCCACGCCCCCGGCCCCGATCGGCCGCCCCTCGGCGAGGTCGCGCAGGTTGAGGAGCCCGCGATCGAGCTTGCCCGACAGCTCCGCCGCGATCTCGGCCTCCGTCGCGAGCCTCGGCAGGACGAACGGAAGCTCCACGTCGATCCTCGCGCGCACGCGCGACCCGCCCGACCCGTCCGGCGTCACCTCGAATCGCGCCTCGTGGCGCGCGAGGTCGCCCACGCGCTGCCGCCAGCCGAACGCGCGGCCGGGCTCCCAGAGCAGGGTCTCCGCCTCGGATTCGAACCGCAGACCCAACGCCTCGAGCGTCAGGTGGAGGCGCGACCCGCGCCTCAGGTCGCCCGGCACCGTCGGGTAGGCGGCGAGCGTCCCCGGCATCCACCGCGGATGCCGGACGAGCGTGCCGACCCAGGCGAACACCCGATCGGGCGGAGCCTGGATCCGGATCTCCTTGTCGAGCGTGACCACGAGGGCGTTCTCCAGCAACGAATCCGTCTCCGGCACACGGGTATTGAGGTTTGCGCCGATGCGCTGCGGCCCCAAGGCACCAAGGGACCGAGCCGCGTGTTGGGTGTTCGGCTCGGGATTAGGCGTCGGAACCGGGACCGGGTGCCGGGACCGGGTGTCGGGCGCCGGGACCGGGACCGAAAGCCGGGAGCCGGGACCGGGCGTCGGGCGCCGGGACCGGGTGTCGGGCGCCGGGTGCCGGGACCGGGTCCGGGTCCGGGCGCCGGGACCGGGTCCGGGCGTCGGGCGCCGGGACCGGGTCCGGGTCCGGGCGTCGGGACCGGGACCGGGTCCGGGACCGGGACCGCAGCCGGCATTCGCGCCCGGGTTCGCGATGGATCGGCGCGAAAGGCGCCCCCGCGCGCCCCCCACACGCGCACGCGGAAGGAGGCCGTGAACCCGGGCATGGTT
>DATLGO010000022.1 GCA_035540375.1 Candidatus Thermoplasmatota archaeon | reverse complement strand
GGGACCTACACCTACCGGTTCTCGGTGGGCGAGGACTCCGTCGGCACGTGGGCCTACCACGACTCCGTCGCCGAGATGGACGAGAGCCCCTTCGTCCCCGGCGTCAGCACGCCCGAATCGGGCGAAGGCATCGAGCGCGGTCTCTACGGCGCGTTCGTCGTCCAGGCCGCCGACGAGGCGGAGGTCGACCACGAGTTCGTCGTCGCGATGAGCGACATGGGGCCCGAGGTGTCGCGCGGCGGCACGTACATGCTCGTGAACGGCCGCGCCTCGCCCCTCACGCCGACGTTCCACGTGATGGAGGGCGAGAAGGTCCGCTTCCGCCTCATCAACGCGGGTCCGAACGACCCGCACGATTTCATCGTCCGCGGGCACGCGCTCACGAACGCGCACACCGCGCGCGTCGTCGACGGAGCGAGCGAGGACGAAGGCCGCCGCACGAGCGTCGTGCTCGGCTCGCTCACGTTCGGCGATTACACGACCGTCGCCGGCGCGCCCGGCGAATACGAGTACCTTTGCCTCGTCGGCGACCACGCATCGATGGGCATGAAGGGCAGGTTTGTCGTCCATCCCCGCATCGAGAACTAAGGAAGGTCTGAACCATGGATCCGATCGTCACCGCCGTGCTCCTCGGCCTCTATGTCGGGGTCATCCCCGTCTACCTCGGATTGTTTCCCGCGCCGCTCATGCGCCGCCTGGGCGACAAGTGGCTCGACGGCCTCGTCGCGCTCTCCGTCGGCGTCCTGCTGTTCCTCCTCATCGACGTCGCGGCCGAAGGCATGGAGATGGGCAACAAGCTGAACGCCGCCATGCAGGTGCCCGCCGCGGGCGACGCGAGCGTGCCGCCCATCGACGAGGCGCTCTTCGGCCTCGTGGGCCCGGCCCTCGCGCCGTGGCTCGGCCCGGCGCTCGTCTTCGTCGGTCTCTCGGCCGGCATCCTGAGCCTCGTCTGGGTGGCCAACCGACGCGGCGCGGCCGTCGCGGCCTCCGAGGACCCGGCGGCGCGCCGCCTCCGCCTCGCGGCGCTTGTCGCCCTCGGCATCGGCCTCCACAACCTCGGCGAGGGCCTCGCGGTCGGCGCCGCCGTCGCGGGCGGCAACATGGCGCTTGCGGGCCTCCTCGTCGTCGGCTTCGCGCTGCATAACGTCACCGAGGGCGTCGCCATCCTCGCGCCCGCCTCGCGGGACCGCCTGTCGCTCGGGCGCCTCGCGTGGCTCGGCGGGCTCGCGGGCGTGCCGACGATCCTCGGCGCGCTCCTCGGGATCCTCTTCTTCTCGAACGCGCTCGGCGTGCTGTTCTTCGCGATCGCCGCGGGCGCGGTCCTGTACGTGATCGTCGAGGTCCTTCTCGCGCTCGGGCGGGACTTCTCGAACTCCTACGTCGGGTACGGGGGCCTCATCGCGGGCTTCGCCATCATGCTCCTGACGGCTCAGTTCCTGCTGCTTTGAGGGGGATCATCGGGGCTTCACCTCGAGGGTGACGGGCGCCGGCTCGACGGCGCCCGTCCCCGGGGTCAAGGTCACGGGATTCGTGTCCTTCCCGCAGTGGGGGCAGGGCTTGGGCCCCGCGCGCCGGTTCTGGAGCTCCTCAAGGAACGCCGTCGCGAGGATGGCGGCCGGAAGCGCGATGACGCCGATACCGATCACGGCCGTGAAGCCGCCGAGGAGCTTCCCGACGGGCGTCACGGGCGACACGTCGCCGTACCCGACGGTCGTGAGCGTGACGATGCCCCACCAGAAGCTGTCGGGAATCGAGGGGAACTTCTCCGGCTGCGCCTCGTGCTCCGCGAAGTAGACGAGGCTCGACATCACGAGGAGCGTCATGAGGAGCAGCGCGAAGCCGCTCATGAGGTCGTGCCGGCGCTCGCGGACGATGCGGGCGAATAGGCTGAGCGAGTCCGTGTAGCGCCCGAGCTTGAACACGCGCAGGAGCCGCACGAGCCTCAGGACGCGGACGAACCGCGTGTCGAGCGCGACGAGGAGGGGCAGGTAGGCGGGAATGATCGCGATGAGATCGACGAGCAGGTACGGCGTGAGCGCGTAGCGCAGGCGCCCCATGATCGGATGCGAGAAGCCCGGAGCTTCCGGCGCCGACCATAGACGGAGGACGTATTCGACGGTGAAGATCGCGACCGAGACCATTTCGAACGCGCGGAAGAGGCCTTCGTACTGGGCTTCGATCCAGGCCACCGTCTCGAGGACGAGCGCGACGACGTTGAGGGCGATGAGCGCGATGAGGAAGGCGTTGACGGCGCTCGTCCACCGGTCGCTCGTGCCCGTGATCTCGAGGACGTGGTGCGTCTTGGCTCGGAAGGTCTCGGGCATGGCCTCTCCGCTCGCGCTACGGAACGATGGAATATGAGGGTTTGCGCGGCGCGGAAGTGTCCACGCCGCGCGGACCGCTCAGGGCGAGGTCACCCGTCGCGACGGACCCGTCGGGCGACGAACGCCGCGCCGACCGCCGCGAGGATCGCGACGAGCTCGAAGCCGGGAACCTTCTTCGTCGGTTCCTCGGCCGGCGGTACGTCCGTTGCCGCAAGCTCGTCGGCCTTCTTGCCGCGGCTCACTTCCTGCTGGTCCGTGCCGCTCCGGTCGGCGGGCTTCTCCTGGGTTTCGTTCGCGACGCCCGTGGACGTCACGATGAACTTCAGGGGCTGCATCTTCTGGAGCCGGGTCTCGCCCGCGAGGTACTCGACGACGAGCTCGAGGTCGTACGTCCGCGCCGCGACGCCCGGACCGGCGGTCACGCGGATCGTGCCGTTCAGCACTTCGTTGCCGCCCATCATGACGTGGTTCGGGTTGAGCTTCGCTGTGATGCCGTCGGGGAGGGATCCGCCCTTCGCGCCCTTGAGATAGAGGTCGCCGTGGATGCCTTCCGCCGTCTTCGTGCGGTAGAGGACGTTCCACCAGGCGGTGCCGTTCGCGTCCGTCTCCTGGGCGACCTCGTCGACCTCCATGGAGAAGTCGGGGTTGCCGCCCGTGACGCGGCCGCCGATGGTGGGGTCGCCGATGTGGACGACCTTCTCGGCGACGTTGCCCCAGAGATCCTTGATGGTGACCTTGATGACGTCCTCCATGCGGATGACGCCGTCCCAGTTCCACGCCTTGCCCCAGACGACGCTCTGGATCTGACCTTCGCTTTGCGGCTGATCCTTCAGAGGTCCGTAGCCGAGGTCGGGCACGAGGTCGTCGTCGCGCGCGGGAGGCTGCGTCTCCGCGAGCTCGAGCTTCTTGCCGTTCAGCGTGGCGGTGATCTCCGAAACGTCTTCCGCGACCTCGATGTAGAGTCCGGTCTTGCCGTCGAGGCGCTCGCCGTCGCCGGGGAGGATCATGGGCCAGGGCGCCGTGAAGTCCTTGCACGGCAGGGGCTTGCCGCCCTCGCCGGGGCAGCCGTCGCGGCCGTGCTGGCGACCGCCATTGTTGACCTTCGCGTTCGCGTAGTACCGGACGAGCTCGTTGCCGTCCTTGTCGTACGCCGAGATGGCCGCGGCGTAGTCGCCGTCGCCGACGTTGTACGTGTTGATCGGAACGAAGAAGCCGTCGCGCCAGTCGTTGTCGGCGCGGTAGTTCTTGATGTACGCGCCCGTGACCCACTCGGGCGTCGAGCACGATTCGAGGCCGCCCGAGGCCTTCCCGAAGCTAAACTTGAACGTGTCGATCTTCATGGCGTTCGCGCCGCGGGCCTGGAACTGGATGAAGAACTTGCCCGAGGCGTGGATGAAGCCGTCGTCGCGGACGCGGAGGTCCGGGTTCATGAACACGAGCACGATCTCGGGATCCCCGCATCGCTTGAAGCCGTCGGCGTTCTGCGCTTCGGCGGGGGTGGTGGCGAATCCGACGCCCGAGAGGACGAGCGCGAGGGTGAGGGTCGAAAGGACGAGCCGCATGAGGGGGAGCCTCCTCGGTAAGCCCGCCGATTTGACAGTGTCAATAAATAGCTTGCCTAGCGCTTGTTCACCGGTCCGCGGAAAACGCCGGAAACGACCGTGACCGAACGGGTCACGCCGGCGTGAACGCGAACGGTTGCGGGGCGGCCGTGGCCTTCGCGGCATCCGCGCGCAGCGCGTCCACGTCGTGGTAGGCCCTCTGCGGGAGGAGGCGACAGGGAACGCCCGCGACGACCCGGGCGGAGAGCCCGGCGCCCGCGACGCGCACGGCGCCGTCGTCGTCCCGGGTCGCGACGACGCGGCCCGAGCGCCAGGGGCTTGACCACCCTTCGCAGGCGAAAAGGCTCAACGCGTCCGCGAGCTGGAGGAGCGCAAGATGCTTCGCGGGCGTCTCCGGGAGCGCGTCCCACGTGCCTCCGAAGCCGAGCTTCGCGAGCAAACCGTTCTGCCGCGCGCGCTCGGCATCGTGGAACGCGCGCTCCCCGGCGTCGCGCTCGGGGCGGATGAACGAAAGACCATGGAGCCCGACCAGGAGGCCGACGTAGGGACCGCGCTCCAACGCCCGGTCGATGGATCGCCGCCATACCGCGCGGTACACGTCGCGCGGAGCGTTGCGGTAATCGTGCGGGAGCCCCGTCGACGCGTCGAGGAGAGGGGCGTCGTCCACCGCGTCCCATCCGTCGTCGTGGTGCGCGACCGCCGCGAGGAAAGCCTCGCGCGGCTCGGGAACGTCCGCGAAGGCCTTCGCGAGGTCGGCGGCGAGGCGGGCGTGGTCCGTCTGCCGCGTGAGGCGCACGCCGTCTCCCGTCCGCTCGACGATCACGCGCCGGGAAGCGCGCGGACGATGCTTGGCGCTTGCGCGTCCAAACGCTGAAGACGCTCCCGGAGGATGGGGCGCCATGAAAGCCCACGCGCTCGTCGCCCTGATGATCGCCCTCGCCGGCCTCGCAACCGTGCCGACCGCGGCCGCCCACGATTGCGGGGGCGTCGACTGCGGCCCCTGCGTCGAAGGCGAGAACCACAATCACGGCGGTCCCTCGGGCGGGTGCTCGACGCGCAGGGCGCTTCCCGGCTTCGAGGTCGCCCTCGTCGGGCTCGCGCTCCTCGGCATCGCGCTCGTCGCGCGCCGCGCGCGCTCCCGCTAGTCGCGACGCGATGCCCAGAGGGTGAGCGCCGCGAGGCTCGCGTACGGCGACCACGCGGGCGCGAGCTTCGTCATCTTCGCGGCGGCCCGCGCGCGCGGCACCTTGTAGGCCTTCGCCACCGCGATCTGAAGGCCGAGGTCCTCGGGCGCGAGGACGTCGGGCCGCGCGAGGTGGAAGATGAGGAACATCTTCGCCGTCCAGACGCCGATGCCCTTGACCTCGGTGAGGGCATCGACGACCGCGGCGTCGTCCATCGACGCGAGGGCGTCGAGGTCGAGCGCGCCCGTGTGCGCGCGCTCCGCGAGGTCGAGCACGTAGGCGGTCTTCGGGCGCGAGAGGCCCGCCGCGCGCAGGCGGTCCGGGCCGGCCGCGAGGACTCCCGCGGGCGCGAGGTTCCCGCCCGCGGCGGCCGCGACGCGCGAGACGATGACGCGCCCCGC
Source organism: Candidatus Thermoplasmatota archaeon (assembly GCA_035540375.1). Classification (NCBI taxonomy): domain Archaea; kingdom Methanobacteriati; phylum Thermoplasmatota; species Thermoplasmatota archaeon. The sequence continues at coordinate 21,066 of DATLGO010000022.1, read as the reverse complement.
GGCGAGGGACACCTGCTGGTGGATGATGGACGTCGCGAGCGCCTCGAAGGGCGTCGTCGTCTCGATCGCGCGGGCCGGCATCGGACGGCTCCTGGACAGCGCGGCCATCACGGGGTCCGTGCGGGCCCACCGGCGCCGGGCCTTCGGGAGGTGCGCGAGGAGCGGATCGGACATCGACGGGGCAACGTCGCCCTCGGACATGAAGCCGGTCCAGGGCGCGGAACGAACGCCCGGCCAGAAGCGTCATCCATGACGGTCGCGCGAGCAGACCTGGGGAACACCCGTGGCGAACCGCACGCCGAGCCTCGTCGTCTACATGATCGGCCTCGTCATCGTCCTCGCCGGCGTCTGGGTCCTTTTCACGCAGACGTCGCTCGGCGCCTTCATCCCGCCCGCCGTCGTGGTGGCCGTGCTCCTCCTCATCGTCGGCATCGCCGTCATGGCGTCGAGCGATCGCTTCATTTCCGGCGATTCATCGACGGATCGCTATGGCGCGCGCGACCGCGACCGGCTCCGATGAGATGTGACCGATCGGCTCACATCGAGCGTCCTGCGTGGGGCAAACTACTTGCGCCGCCGTGACAAAAGAGCGCACATGGACCAGGCCTGCAAGTTCGGCCTCGAGTATCAGCCCCCCGAACAGGCGCCCGACCCCGCGCTCCTCGCGCACGTCCGACATTGCGTCGACTGCCAGGGGCAGGTGGTCGTCGTCGAGGCGACGACGGGCCTGTCCTGGTCGTTCGCCAGCGCACCGTGACCCCGGGGCGGGTGGCGCCCGCCCTGAGGGTTCCATCCTTGACAACATGAGGCGCAAGGGACTTCCTTCCCGAACCCTTCGCCTCCGGGAGGCTCTCCATGCGACTCACCCACGAAGACGTCACCCTGCTCGGCCCGCCCGTCGAACGGGCCGGGGAGGTCCTCACCCCCGAAGCGCTCGCCTTCGTCGGGCGGCTCAACCGCCGCTTCGATCCCCCGCGCCGCGCGCTCCTCGCGCGCCGCCAGGAGCGGCAGGCGGCGTTCGACCGCGGCGAGCGTCCCGGCTTCCTTCCCGGGACGCGCCACGTCCGCGAAGGCGAATGGAAGGTGGGGCCCGTCCCGTCCGACCTCGAGGACCGGCGGGTCGAGATCACGGGACCCGTCGATCGGAAGATGATGATCAACGCGCTCAACTCGGGCGCGAACGTCTTCATGGCGGATTTCGAGGACGCGCTGTCGCCGACGTGGCCAAACGTGGTCGAAGGCCAGGTCAACCTCCGAGATTTCGCCCGCGGCGCGCTCGCGCTCGCCACGCCCGAGGGCCGATCGTACCGGCTCGCCGGGAAGACCGCGACGCTTGTCGTCCGGCCCCGCGGATGGCACCTCGTCGATCGACACGTCCTCGTCGACGGCGAGCCCGTCGCGGCGAGCCTGCTCGATTTCGGGTTGCACGTTTTCCACAACGCCCGCGCGCTCGTCGAGCGCGGCTCCGGTCCGTACTTCTATCTCCCCAAGCTCGAAGGCCATCTCGAAGCGAGGCTCTGGAACGACGTCTTCGTCGCCGCGAGCGAGGAGTTGGGCCTTGCGCGCGGCACGATCAAGGCGACCGTCCTCATCGAGACGATCCTCGCCGCCTTCGAGATGGAAGAGATCCTCTACGAGCTGCGCGACCACGCGGTCGGCCTGAACGCGGGTCGCTGGGACTACATCTTCAGCTACATCAAGCGCCTCGGCCGCGTCCACGGCGCCGTCCTCCCCGACCGCGCCGCGATCACGATGACGGCCCCGTTCATGCGCGCCTACGCGCTCCAGCTCGTCCGCGCGTGCCACCGGCGCGGCGCGCACGCGATGGGCGGGATGGCGGCCTTCGTGCCGAGCCGCAAGGACGAAGTCGCGAATGCGCGCGCATTCGGAAAGGTCCGCGAGGACAAGCTGCGCGAAGCCGATGACGGCTTCGACGGGACCTGGGTCGCGCACCCCGACCTCGTGCCCGTCGCGCGCGCGGTCTTCGACGCGAAGATCGGAGACGCGCCGCACCAGAAGCACCGCCTGCGCGAGGACGTCCACGCGGATGCCGAGGCTCTCCTGGCGCCGGGGCTCGAACCGAAGGTCACGGAAGCCGGCCTCCGCAACAACGTCGAGGTCGCGCTCCTCTACATCGAGGCGTGGCTCAACGGTCTCGGCGCGGTCGCGATCCACAACCTGATGGAGGACGCGGCGACGGCCGAGATCGCGCGCGCCCAGGTGTGGCAGTGGGTCCGCCGCGGCGCGAAGCTTGACGACGGCCGCGCGATCGACGCGAAGCTCGTGCGCGCGATCCTGGACGAGGAGACGCGCGCGATTCGCGAATCGCGACCGGCGCCTGCGCTCCAGGAAGCGCGAGCGTTGTTGGAACGCGTCGCGCTCGCTGAAGACTTCGTCGAATTTCTCACGATTCCCGCCTACGACAGGCTCGTCGAGTCTCGAAGGAGCAACACCGCATGAAGCAGAAGGCCGAAGTTGTGACGACGTTGGAAGAGCGGGCCCGCGACGACGCGCGCGCCCTCGCGCGCGAATGGTCCGCCTCGGAACGCTGGCGAGGCATCGTGCGCGACTATTCCGCCGAGGACGTCGTGCGCCTGCGCGGATCCGTCCACGTCGAGCACACGCTCGCGCGGCTCGGAGCCGAGCGGCTCTGGGAGCTGCTCCGCACCGAGCCCTGGGTGGGGGCCCTGGGCGCGCTCACGGGCGGACAAGCGGTGCAGATGGTGAAGGCCGGCCTCAAGGCCATCTATCTCTCGGGCTGGCAGACCGCGGCCGACAACAACCTCGCGGGCCAGGTGTATCCCGACCAGAGCCTCTATCCCGCGAACTCCGTCCCGGAGGTCGTCCGACGCCTGAACAACGCGCTCCGCCGCGCCGACCAGATCGAGTGGGCCGAAACCGGTCGTCCCAAGCGCCACTGGCTTGCGCCCATCATGGCCGACGCGGAGGCGGGCTTCGGCGGGCCGCTCAACGCGTACGAGCTCATGAAATCCATGATCGAGGCGGGGGCGGCGGGCGTCCACTGGGAGGATCAGCTCGCGGCCGAGAAGAAATGCGGCCACATGGGCGGCAAGGTCCTCGTTCCCACGTCGCAGCACATCCGCACGCTCACCGCCGCGCGCCTCGCGGCGGACGTCGCGGGCGTCCCGACGATCATCGTCGCCCGCACGGACGCGCTCGGCGCGACCCTCCTCACGAGCGACGTCGACGCGCGCGACGCCCGGTTCGCGACCGGCGAGCGCACGCAGGAAGGCTACTTCCGCGTCAAGGCCGGCATCGAATCGGCGATCGCGCGTGCGGAATCGTATGCGCCCTACGCGGATCTCCTCTGGTTCGAGACGTCGAAGCCCGACCTCGACGAGGCGCGGGCGTTCGCGGAAGCCATCCACGCGAAGCACCCAGGGAAGGCGCTCATGTACAACTGCTCCCCCAGCTTCAACTGGCGGAAGCACCTCGACGACGCCACCATCGGGCGTTTCAACGCGACGCTCGCCGAGCTCGGTTACCGTTTCCAGTTCATCACGCTCGCGGGCTTCCACGCGCTGAACGCGGGCATGTTCGAGCTCGCAAGCGCATACGCCGCCGAAGGGATGCCCGCCTACGTGCGCCTCCAGGAGCGCGAATTCGACCTCGAGAGGCTCGGATACACCGCGACGAAGCACCAGCGCGAGGTCGGCACCGGCTACTTCGACGAGGTGGCGCAGGTCATCTCGGGCGGCAAGGGCTCCACGCTCGCGCTCAAGGGGTCCACCGAGGAGGAGCAGTTCCAGCACTGAGGATGCGGCGGCGCGTTCGCGAAAAGGGTTAAACGCCCCGAAACCGGCTCGGGGGGCGAGGCTCACGCATGCGTTCCACGCCGGTCGCTCTCGCCGCCCTCCTCGTCCTCGGTTCCCTCGCATTCGCGATCCCCCCGGGAGCGGGGGCCGGCGAGCCCCTCGCAGTCGACGCGGGGTCGACCCTCCGGGTCGCGCCCGGCGAACCGATTCCCCTCGACGGCCGGGCCTTCGGCGGCGTCCCGCCCCTCGCCTACGCGTGGAGCGGGGGCGAAGCCGCGCGCTTCTCGGACGCGACCTCGCCGGCGACGACCTACGCGACGACCGGGCTTGTCGCCGGCACGCTCGCGCTCACCCTCACGGTGACCGACGCGAACGGCGCGGTGGCTTCCGACATGGTTCTCCACCGCATCGACGCGCCGAACGTTCTCCTCGACGTCACGGGCACGATCCTCGCGGGCGCGCCCGACGAGATCATCTTCGTCAACAGCTTCGACGGCCGTACGCACGCCTTCGCGGTGCCCGCGGGCGTCGCGCGCCTCGACGCGACGCTCGATTGGACGAGCGGCGCCAACGACCTCGACTTCCAGCTCGCGCGCGGGACGACGACCACGGGCGCCGCCGGCGAGACGTCGTCGAAGCCCGAGCGGATCACGGTCGCGAACCCGGCAAGCGGCGCCTGGACCGCGCGCGTCCGACCTTATTTCTCCGGACCCGAAACGTACCGCCTCACCGTCACGACGCCGCCCACGGTGTCGCTCCCCGTGGCCTCGGCCGCGCACCCGGTCGGCGCCTACAACTACGGGACGCTGGATGCCCACGCTCTCTTCGCGAGCGCGTCGGGCGGCACCGCACCCTACGTCTTCGCGTGGGACCTCGACGGCGACGGCCGCCTCGAGACGAGCGGCGCGAACGCGTCGGCGAGCCTCCCCGTCGGGACGCACGCGGTGCGCGTCCGCGTCACGGACGCGACGGGGTACCGGTCGGAGGCCTCCGCGATCGTGACCGTCCACGACGTGCATCACGTTCTCGTCGCGCGGTGCGGCAACGTTCCCGGCGCGGTCTCGATGATGGAGTTCTCCGCTTCGGGCGGAGCGTGCTTCAACCACATGGGCCACAACACGTACTTCTTCGGCGACGCAACGTACGCGCTCCGCAAGGCCTGGGGGCGCGCGTTCGCGGTCGAGCAGCAGTTCACGCCGCCCGCCGGCGAGGACGGGCTGCCGGATCCCTTCACGACGCCCCTTCTCGTCGAAACGAGCGCCGACGGCGTCGCGTGGTCGCTCGCGGGCACGGGTCGCTACGTCTTCGTCTCGACCTCTCCGCCCGGGGCGCCGGATCGGCAATACGTGGAGTTCGAGTTCGAGGGCGACGGACGCGCCTTCCGCTTCCTCCGCGTGCGCGCGCCGCAGTCGGCGGCTCAGGGCCTTTCGGGCTTCCTCGACGCGAGCGGCTTCGACCTCTACGCGGACGTCGTCGCGACGTCGCCGCCCGCGCTCGCGACCGGCATCCTCGAGCGCGCGTGCGAGACGCACGTGATGGAGCGCTTCTTCACGACGCACCCTTGCTGGTTCGGAGGCATCAACCGCTACGACTCCGCGAGCTTCTACCACACGTACTGGGCCGGCGACGGCGCGAAGCTCGACCGCGTGCGCGGCAAAGCCATCCTCGCGCCGTGGCGAAGCGACGATTTCTGGGGCGCCTCGCTCCAGCCCGCCGACGCGCGCGTGAAGGCGTTCGTGCAGACGAGCCTCGACGGCCGCGACTGGGACACGGTCGCCACGGTCGAGGGGACGTTCGGCGCGGCGATCCCGATCGACGTCCTCCTCTCCGGCAAGGAAGCCCGCATGGTCCGCCTCATCCCCCAGGAGCACGAGCGCTTCCACGACTGGCGGCAGGGCTGGCAATGGGCGCCGCTCAAGCACTTCCGCGGCTACTTCGTGCACTCGACGCTCACGCTCGAAGGCCTCCTGCCGGCACCGTGACCGGGTTCGGGCCCGTCCGGTCACGCGGGCGGGACCCGAAGCGCGACTTCGGATGTCCTTATCCTCCGACCGCGCGCATGGCTACGCGAGATGTCGCGAGAGCGAGACCTCCACCTCGAACGCCCGACACGCGTTGCCGACGCGCTCCCCGACCGCGAGCTTTCGATCCTCACGGAGCTCGCGCGCGAGGGCGACGCGCGCGTCGCGTTCCAGGGCCTGCGCCGGCGGCTCGACGTGCACCAGCAGGCGCTCGTGCGGACGCTGCGACGGCTCGAATCGCGCGGCCTCGTCGCGCGCGACCCCGCCGGCTACCGCCTCACGGAGGCCGGCTTCGCGGCGCTCGAGGGCCGTTCCGTGTCCCCCGTCCCCGGAGCGTCCATCACGCTCGTGTCCGCGCTCCTCCCTCCGCACGTCGAGGCCGAGGCGGTCGCGGAGCTCTTGGGCCGCCGATGGTTCCGCGGCCTGCGTTGGTATGGCCAGTCGGGAGGGCCGGGCGAGATCGTGCTCACGTGGACGACCGAGGCCGAAGGCGCGCGCGTCCGCGTGCGCGCGGGCGCCGGGACCGTCACCGTTGAATCCGACGTGCCGCCCGGGGGCCACCCGCGCTTCGCCGGCGCGCACGCGGTGCTCTCCGCCATCGCCGAGCTGTACGGCCTCGCGCCCCCCGGGCCCTCGGAATCCCTCGTGACGATCGCGGGCGACGCCCCCGGCTTCGCGGCGTGACCGGGCGCGCGCGGGACGAAGTCACGCGCCCACGCGCTCGACATAGCCTTGCGCGGCCTATCGGATCTTGCGGCGCGACGCCGCAGGAACGACCGACATGTGCTACGCAGAATCGGGCAGCGACTGGGTCCGTCGAAGGTATTGGACGCGCGAGGAGCGCAAGCGGTGGCTCGAAGAATACGCCGCCGCGCTCGAGGGAGAGCTCAAGGGCGTGCGGGAGCGCATCCAGGAACTCTCCGCCGCGTGAACGGGACCAGGCCCGGGCGCCGGGCGCCGGGCGTCGGGCGGCGGGCCCGGGAGTCGGGTGCCGGGACCGGGCGCCGGGCGCCGGGCGTCGGGTCCGGGTCCGGGTCCGGGACCGGGACCGGCGCGCCCGGATTCCGCGGGAGGCCGCCACGAGGGCCCGCAGTCATGCCTTGAGCTAAACCCTTCCCCTTCTTGCCCGCATGTCCTCGCGCTGCTCCGCGTCTGCGACTTCCTCGAGCGCGCTTTCCTGCTCGCCGCGCCCGAGGTACGCGAGGCCGTCCTCCCGCCCCCGCGAGATGAGGTGGGCGGCCTTCGTGGGCGAGAAGTTGAGCATCGTGAGGAGGCCGAGGCCGTCCGAGGGGCTGATCACGTGGAAGTCCACGTGTCTCCAATTGGGGTCCGCGAAGCCGCGCGCGATGATGCGGTTCACGGCCTTCGCCTGCTTGATGTCCTCCTTGAGGTTCCCGAGCATCCTCAGCTCCGAAAGCCGCGTGATGGCCTCCCACAGGTTCTCGGGCGGCGTGAGCGGCTTCGAGGCCATGGGCGAAAGCAGCACGGTGTAGATCTCCGTCGCGCCCGCCTCGATCGCGGGACCGATGGGCGTGTTCGCGACCGCGCCGCCGTCCCAGTAGTGGCGACCGTCGACCTCGACCATCGGGAAGAGGATCGGGATGGCGCTCGAGGCGAGGAGGTGGTCGATCGTGACGTCGCGGTTGCGGAACACGGTCAGCTCGCCGGTGTCGACGTCGACCGCCGTGAAGCGCAGCTGCGTGGGGCTCGTTCGCACGGCCTCGAGGTCCAGGTTGTCCTCGAGGAACCGGCGCAGGGGTCGCGTGTCGAGCAGGTTCGTCCACCGCGGGAGCGTCCACACGTCGCTTCGCGGCTGCGCGACGCGGAACGCCCCCATGGCGCGCCACAGGGCCTCGATGCGCGCGTGCTCGACGCCGCTCGCGATGAACGCCGCCGTGATGGCGCCCACGCTCGTGCCGGAGATGACGTCGAACGCGATGCCGCGGTCGGCGAGCGCGCTGTACACGCCGTACTCGTAGGCGCCGCGTCCCCCGCCGCCCGAGAGGACGAGCCCTTTCACGTCCCCCTCTCCGGTGCGCGCATGGCCCCTCATTCGTCGTTCCTTCCCTTATAAGGGTGGGGATCCCTCCCCGAAACCCGCCACGCGGCGCGCGGCTTGACGGCCGGCCCAAATAGATTATGCAGGCTCAAGGCGTGCTGTTGGGTGGGAAGGTTCAGGGTCGTGCCGGTCACGTCAGAGCGGATTGCGTCGCTTCAGCGCCTCGGCTTGTCCGAATATGGCGCCCGCTGCTATCTCGCGCTGCTCGACCTCGGAACCGCGACGGCCCGCGACATCGCAACCCTTGGCCGCGTGCCGAGCGCGAAGGTCTACGCCGCCCTCGACCAGCTGCACGAGAAGGGTCTCGCCGGCATCCTGCCGGAGCATCCGCGCCGGTACAACCCCATCCCGCTCGAATCCTATCTCGAGCGCCTCCGCGTTGAGAAAGCGCGCGAGCTCGCCTCGCTCGATCGAGACGCCCCGGAGCTCGCCTCGGCCTTCCGGATCGTCGGCGAGTCTGAGGTTTCCGACAAGGGAGCCGTGAACGTCGTCCGCGGGCGCAAGAATGTCCTCAAGACCGCCGAGCAGATCCTGACCTCTGCGAAGGTGGAGGTCCTCATCCTCGCGACGCCGGGTTTCGCGGAGCGCGCTCGGGCCCACCGCGATGTCCTCATGGACCTCGTCGGCCGGAAGGTCGAGGTTCGCGTTCTCGTTCCGCCCGTCCGCGGGTTCGCTGCGCTCGCTGAGCTGCTCCCGGGAATCTCGTGGCGCGTCCGGGCCCACGATGCCGAGGACATGGGCCTCAAGTCGAAGATCGTGATCGTCGACCGCTCGAAGGCCTTCGTCGTGAACTTCGCGCCCGACGACGCCAGCCTTGCGACGGGCAAGGACGTGGGGATCCACACGGACCACCGCGGCATCGTCCAGGTCATCCATGCGTTGGTCGAGACGCTGTGGTTCCGATCCAAGATCCTCACGGCGGAGACGATCGAGGGGGGACCCGAGCCCCGATACTTCTCGCGCGTGCTGCGATCACGGGCCGAGGTCCTTTCGGCCAATCTCGATATCATCGATCGCGGGGCGCGGAGGATGACGTTCGTGCGCCAGAATCCTCCCGACACGCGCCGCGGATTCTTCAAGGACTTCTTCGGGATCTTCCACGACAGGCCGGACATGGTGATCGCGTCGATCCATCGGTTCACGAGGGTCGAGGAGCTCGACGCCTACGCCCGCGACGGGTCCATCCCGGGATCGTGGGACATCGCCCACCTCGACGACCCCGGTCCGCTCCGGTTCTGGATCTATGACGACCGCGAAGCCTTCCTCGCGTTGAGGAAAGGGGCATTGCCGGATTCCCCGAGCGTCGAAGCGCTCGCGGACCAGGAAGACGCGATCCTCCACACGAACAATCCGGAGATGATCCGGGCCCTGCTCGCCGAATACGAGCGGATGCGACGCGAAGCGCGTCCCCTGGCGGTCCGCGCGGCGGAGCTTCAGAAAGAAGGGCTCGTCCGCATCGCGGTCGAAGGGGCTCCCGTCGACCGCAAGGCCTGATCACGCGAAGATGGCGTCGTGGAACGGCGCGGGATCGTCCTCCTGCCAGAAGTGGCCCGCGGTCCGCGAGACGTGTCGCACGACGGCGTTCGGAAAATCGCGCCTCCATCGCTCGGCGAGCCTCGCCGGCATGACCGGGTCCCGGTCCGCCCAGAGCACGAGCACAGGCTTCGATGCGAGCTTCGGATAATCGGCCTCGTAGCCCGCCAGCGTGGAGGCCTCGGGGTGGCTGGGCCCATCCGGAACCATCTGGACGAAGCGCGAAGCCGCGAGCCGGGCTCCCGGGTCGCGAAGCGGCGCGAGATAGGCCTCGAGGACGTCGGGATCAAGCCTCCTGCGCGCCCCGAAAGCGAACGCCGTCCTGGCGACCAGGTTGAAACGTCGACCAAGCGCGGCGCCCGGCCGCGAGGCGAAGAAGGCGTGCCAGGCGCTGAGGGATCGCTCGGACTTCGGCGCGAAGGCGAGCGTATTCGCGATCACGAGACGCTCCACTCGCTCGGGCGCGGCCACGGCGAGGCCCATGCCGACGGGCCCGCCCCAATCGTGGAGAACGAGCGTCGCGCGGCGGACGTCAAGCGATTCGACGACCCGGCGGACGTTGGCGACGTGCCGCGCGAGCCCATAGTACCGCGGATCGCGCGGCTTGTCGGACAGCCCGAAGCCGGCAAGGTCCGGCGCGACGACACGGTACCCTTCGGCGAGGCCGCGCGCGATGAGTTTCCTCCAGAGAAACGACCACGTCGGATTGCCGTGGAGGGCGAGCAGCGTCGGGGCGTCGCGAGGTCCGTCGTCGACGACGTTCAGCCGGACGCCGTCGGCCTCCACGCTCGTCCGCCGGAAGGGCATCTCGCGGACGACGATGGGGAGCGAAGCGGGGTCCATGCGCGACCAACAACGGCGGCGCCCTTGAACCGTGCGGACCCCCCCCGTCCGATGCGGCAAACGTTCCACAATGGCCAACCGGATCCCCCTCCGGGTTTCTGGAGGGAATCCACCATGGAACCCAAGCAATACGCCGACCGCGTGAAGCAGGCTCTGACGGACATCCAGTTCCCGACGACCAAGCAGGAGATCATCAACAAGAAGGGCAACACGACGGTCGAGGTCGCCGAGGGCAAGACCGTCACGATCCGCGACGCGCTCCAGCCCGTCCAGAAGGATCGCTTCGAGAGCTCGAACGAGCTTCTCAATCAGGTCAACCAGGCCCACAACCTGAACTGGCCGCGCATGTGAAGCGGCTCGATCGGCCGGGCCGCGTCCCGGCTTTTCCCGATCACGGGCCGCGCGCGAGGCGGCGCGCGGCGCGCATCCCTTCCTCGTAGGCCGCGCGCCCGTCGTCCGTCATCGAGACCAGGACGAGGACGAAGAGCAGGATGAGGCCGACGGCGAAGACGAGCATCGTCCAGCCGGGGTCGGCGCGGCCCATGCCCCGTTCTCTCTCGCGTCCGCCTCATGAAGGTGGCGGGGCGGAAACGCCCCCCGCGGCCGCTTGCGGCCGTCATGGCGACGGCGTCAAACGTACCGGCCGACGCGTCGCTCCTCGCGGCCCTTCGCGAGGTGGCTTCCGACGCTGAGGGGCCAAGGGGTCGGCATCGCGGCGAGCGCGAGGACGGCGCCGAACAGCGCGACGTTGCGGAGGAACAGGATCGTCTGCAGCATCGCCTGCTGGGGATCGTCGATCATCCAGAACGCGTGCATGATCGGGGTGACGGCCCAGAGGAAGATGCCGATGAGCGCGAGCCCGAGCCGGGGGAGGATCCCGAGCGTCACGCTGATCGACCCCAGGAGGAGGATGCCGCCCGTCGCGATGACCGCGAACGTGGGAAAGGGGACGCCGGAGGATTCGGCGACGGACGCGAGGGTCCGCGTCCCCGCGAAGTGGTTGACCGCGCTGAGCAGGAAGAAGCCGCCGAAGAGCAGTCGCCCGAGCAGGAAGACGAGGTCCATCGCGCGCATCGAGGCGGGTCGCGACCCCCGTCCGCTTCACGGCTTGCGCCGACACTTCGATGACGGGCGCCGATCGCCCGCGGCCGAGCCGGCGCCCAGCCTCGGGAAGCAAGAAGGAGAGGGCCCCGGCCCGCGAAGACGTCGAGGGCTCGCCGCGCGGGGCGCGGCGAGCGCCGGAACGTCGATCCCGGGTCGGGGATGGCGATGCGGCCCGATCACTCGAGCTGCAGGATCTCGACGCCCTTCGCGAGGTCGCCGGTCACGATCCAGCCGTTCACGTACCAGGATTCCCAGGTGTTCGTGCCGGCATTGTGCTGGTCGAGCATCTTGGGCGTCGTGGGGTTCGTGAAGTCCACGAGCACCGTGCCCGCGCCGTAGAACGCGAACACCATCAGGTCCTTCTTGCCCTCGGGGTCCGGGACGAGGCGGCCGTGGTGCGCCGTACAGCCGGCCGTCATGGGGCCGGGGTTCGTCGCGCGGAACGGGGGCGGGCTGAACCAGCCGAGGAGCTTCGGGTTCTTCTCGTCCTTGACGTCGTAGAACCAGAGCGCGCCCATCGGGCCCGAGACCTGGGTCGCGGGCGTGCCGACGCCGACGCACTCCGCGGTGCCGCCGCCCATCATCTCGTCGCCCACGACGAGGACCGTGCCGTCGTCATTGTACATCGCCGAGTGGCTGAACATGACGGGCACCGCGCTCACCGCGGGGACCGGGTTCACGCCGTGGTGGACGGGGATGCTCACGATGACCTTGGGCTCGAGCGGGTTCGCGATGTCCCAGATCTGCGTGTACTGCAGGCCCGCGCAGAGCGCGCGCTGCTTCTCGGCCGTGATCCAGAAGTAGATGTGGTGGCACCCGTAGCCGTTCTTGAAGATGATCGGCTCGAAGGCGTCAGCGTCCGGGTTCGAGAGATCGTAGATCTCCGTCTGGCCGTTGCCCGAGCCGACATTCGCGGTCGGGTCGAGGAAGTTGCCCGTCGCGCCGCCGCCGCCGTTGCTGTTCGCGTTGTACACGATCGGCGTGCCGGGGACGACGCCGAGCTTGTGCGAGCCCGTCGGGGACTCGAGGCTCGGGAGCTGCTTCGGCGAGGTGGGGTCCGTGATGTCGTAGACGAGGATGTTCTGGCTCGTCGAGAGGACGGTCAGGAGGCGACCGTTCGGGTAGGCGATGATGCCCGCGCCGCGCGTCTGGACGTCCATCGTCGAGAGGACCTGGGGCGCCATCGGGTCCGAGATGTCGATCACGGCCGTCTGCGCGTCGCGGCCGAAGCCCGGCTTGACGACGAGGCTTCCGAACACCGCGATGCCGCCTGCCTGCTTCGAGCCCGCGTCCGCGGCGCGGGCGACGGGCTTGAGGCCCTTGATCGTCGCGGGGATGGGCGCCATCGGGACGGGCTTCCAGAAGTCGGGATAGTCCGACCCGTTGAGCGGCGGGTTCGCGAGCGTCGGGAAGTTGAACGCCGGGTGGGGCGCGTCCTGCGGATCGAGCCACAGGCTCTCGTTCGAGGCGAAGAGCCCCGTCGGGATGATCGGGTCGTCATTTCCGGGGATGTCGGTCTTGGCGCCGATGCAGCCGGCCAGGACGGGGGCGGCAAGGAGCGTGAGGGCGACCAGGAAGCGGGCGGCCATGCCGCGGGCATCGCCTCGGGGGCGCTAAAGCTGTTGTGGTAGACCCTTCCCCGGTGGAGGGCGGCACCCTATCGCGCGAGGCGCTCGACGTAGTCGCAGTCCCGGACGGGGTCCGGGTTCGTGACGCCGGCTTCTTCATACACGACATATCGGAGCTCCGTGCAGAGGGTGAAACCGGTCTCCAGGGTCCCTTCGGGGAACCACAGATAATGGACCCCCTTCCAGTGACCGGTCTCTCCGGTATACGCTCCGAGCTGCATGCGGATCGCGCGGTCGTCGCGCCACCAGGTGTTTTCGGTAAGGTATTCGCAGGTACGCCCGCCGTTCGGGAGGGTGGTGCAGCGCGACGTGTCCGTCGAAGGATACCCGCCTTCGCTCCACATGTGGACTCCGAGATCCCCCCAAGTCGAATCCGGCGTGAGGGTCACGAAGAGCGCTGCGTTTTTCCCAGCCTCGTCCACGACGCCCCACTTCAGGAATTCCCCCAGGTGGTCGCGGTACCGGTCCGCCTGCGGGTGGTTCCCGTCCTCGTGGGGGTCGGCGACGTCGACGGCGCCGACGTATCCGTCACGGTTGTGATCCTTCCAGACGCCGGACCACGCCTCGATGCTGACGAGCGTTCCGGGGAGGACCGCCACGCCGCCCTCCTCGCCCCGGCCCGGCAAGGGCATGTTCTTCTTGAGGACGCTCGGCGAGGTGGATGCGGCCCCGAACGAGTACGTTGCCAGGACGTCCACCCAGCCGCGGTAGGCGGACTGGTAGTCGTCGAGGCGCCCCGACGCCGTGCTCGCGCGGCGCGGGTCGGACGCGAGCGCGGGATCGACCTCGTGTTCGTACTTCCCGAAGGCGGCGCCCATGATTCCCCCCGGTACGGGAACCGGCAAGGGCGGGAAGACGCACGCATTGGGGCACATGCCCGTGGAGGGCGTCGCGACGGCGCGGACGACGGGCGCGGCCGTCGCCTGGTACACCGTCGTCACGATGCCGTTCAGCGCGACGTACCGATCGATGTCCACGAGACCGGAGGGGCCGACGCGGTAGGGCTTGCCCGTGTTCTCATCCGTGATCAGGACGAGGTCGCTGACGCTTTCGACGACGATGGGCTCGAGAAGCGAACCGTCGAGCATCGGCACGAAGGTGCTTGATCGGTATTGGCGGTCGTAATAGCTGCCCGCCACCGCGTACTTGAAGTCGTACTCCGTGGAGGTGGTCCGGGCGGCCTCGGAGGTGAGCGGCGGTCGGCTCCCGGGCTCGATGAAGGCGTAGAGGTCCTTGAACCCGGGAAGGGCCTGGTCGGCGGGCACGTACTCGTTGCCGGGTTCGATGCCGGCGTAGCTCGGATTCACCGGGGGCGCTTCCGGCGGCGCGTTGTTCACGCTCGTCGGCCGCACACGGACGTCGAGGACGCGGTCGCCGTTCGTGTCCTGCCAGAGACCATACCATGCGCGAAACGCGTTGATGCCGGGAAGGAGGATTGGCGGAAGGTCGCCGTTCGATGCGCGGTCGAGGGAGGCGACGAAGCTCGTCGGTTCGCGGCCGGCCGCGGGATTCTGCAGCGGCGCAAGCGGCGCGTAGGCGAAGGCATCGAGGATGGTGTGCCCCTCGGGAGGGATCATGGGTTGGTGCATGGAGACGAAGGGAAGTCTCGGGCACGCCCCGCCCGCCTCGTCGTTCGCGAGCGCTTCCGGGATGCAGGTCTTCTGATGGGGATTCGGCGGCTCGGCCGCCTCGAAGGCCACGCGGCCCGGATGCCCGCCCGCAAGCGGCGCGGCGAACGCGGCGGCGACAAGGATCGATGCGAAGGTCAGCGTGAGGAACGTGCGACCGGACATGGGAGCCTCCCCCGGGTGAGTCCCCCGGGACCCACTTCAATGTTGGGGGGCTTCGTCACGTCGGACTGGAGGCGTTCCGGGGCCCGGCTGGACAGTCGTTGCAGCCAGCAGGTCAGGGGCCCCGCCAGGCCCCGGGTTTGCGCCACGCGGGATGCGAGCACGTCGAGCAGAGGGCGGCGACGGGCGGGACGGCGTGTCGTCGCTCGTCCCAGTGGGCCATCCGCACGCCGCATTGGAGGCACTCGAGTTCCATGCACGCACCTGCATCCGTCTTCGCGCTCGGGGTTATCAAGCACTTTGGCGAGACCCTTGAACCATCCAACATCGTCACTAGACGCGCCGTTGAAACGACCGAACGGGCACATCCAGAAGCCGCTCGTGACGCGATGGGATGGGAGAAGGAGCCGAAGGCCGACGCCGAGGCGCCGCGCGAGCGTCGACAAGCTCTACCACTCGTCGGATCCGACGGGGCCTCCGTCCGGCGAACGGACATTCTGAGGCGTCGGGGGGCGGATTGATCGTCGCGCCGGTCCATCCGCCCCTCGATGCCCTACAATGAAGTCCTCGTGATGGCGATCCGCGCCGCGACGTCCCGCGAGCGCGGCATCACGTCGAAGAAGATGTTCGGCGGCGTCGCGTTCATGGTCGACGGTCGGATGTTCGCGGGCATCATCAAGGACCGTCTCATGGTGCGCATCGATCCCGCGGACCAGGACGAGGCCCTCGCGAAGCCGCACACCCGACCGATGGATTTCACGAAGCGGCCGATGCCGGGTTTCATCGAGGTCGAAGCCCCCGCGTGGACGAAGGACGCGACGCTCCGGGCTTGGCTCGCGCAGGGTCTCGCCTACGCGCGAGCTCAAGGGCCCAAAGAAGCGAAGAGGGCGGGCGTGGCGCGGCGCTCCAGGACGTCCTCGAAGAAGTCGGCGAAGCGCTAAGCCGGCGCGCGCGGCGGCGTCGCGCTCGGCGATGGCGCGACGTAGGTGAGCGCCATCCCGATCGCGAACAGCGCGAAGGCCGCGAGGGCGGCAAGCGTGCCCACGTGCAGGATCTCCCGACCCGTCGACGCGTTGCGCGCGACCGTCAGCAACAGCGTCGGAACCGCGCCCGCCCAGAGGGCGAGCCGCACCGCGTTCGCGCGGGTCGCATGCCACGCGATCGCGAGCCCCGCGACGAAAACGCCCCAGCCGAGGCTGACGTAGCCCAGCTCCTTGTGGAGCGTGCGAAGCGCCTCGGCGACGTGCGGCGAGAACGCCTCCACTTCGGCCGCGGTCACGCCGAGGTCGTCGGCTTCGCCCCCAGGGCCCGTGAACGGCTCGTCGCGGACGATGAAGAGGATCCCGCTCGCGACGGCGAGGAAACCGGTGAGCACGAGCAACGAGACGCCGACGATCGCGAGGCGTGACGGGGGAGCGGACATGCGGGGCCGAGCGGGCGCGCGGTGGATGAGCGCATCGGCTCGGGAGCGTTCGCGACGCTCACCCATCGCGGCCATGTCAAGGAGGACGGGGATCGGGCATCGAAGCGCGCATCCGGAGCGTGGCGGACGTCATTGCCCTCCGACCGGCCCGGACCGGCGCGGCCCTCGCGATGGCGGAGGTCGGCCTCGGCCGTCCGTCCGGGACGGCGCCGCCCAGGGAGAAGATGAAGCCCCATGGCGCGCCTCGCCGGACATGCACTGGATCAGCCTGGTGACGCTCGGCGTCGAGGATCTCGACGCGGCAACGCGTTTCTACGAAGCCCTCGGCTGGCGTCGCTCGGGCGCGTCGAACAAGGACGTCACGTTCCTTTCAGGCGGCGCCGTCGCGCTCGCGCTCTTCGGTCGCGACGCTCTCGCCGAGGATGCCCGCGTCCCCGCCCGGGGGGACGGCTTCCGGGCCCTGGCGATCGCGGCCAATGTGGCCGAGCCCCACGACGTGGACCTCGCGCTCAGGAGGGCCGAGGCCGCCGGGGCGCGCGTCGTCAAGCCCGCGGAAGACGCGCCGTGGGGCGGCCGCTCCGGCTATTTCGCGGACCTCGACGGACACCTGTGGGAAATCGCCTGGAACCCCCACTTCCCGCGCGCGGCCGATGGGCGCCTGACCCTCCCCCCGTGAGCGTCCGCGCGCCGTCGCCGAGGCGGCCGCGGGCTTCCACGGACCGCTGGGCGCCCGCCGCGCCCGCTTCGGCGCGTCGGCCACAAGCGGCTTCCCGCGCGCGGCACGACCGATCGCCATGCAATCCGGTCGCGCTCTCTTGCGTGTCGTCACGCTCATGCTCGCGCTCGCGCTCGCCGTCCCGCTCGCGGCGCCCCAAGGAACCGGGGCGGCGGAGACGCGCCCGGGCGCGCCGCCCCCGATGATCGACGCCGCCAACTTCACCGGAGGCGTCGACCATCCTTATTTCCCGCTCACCCCCGGAACGCAATACGTCTATGCGTACGCTGAAGGCGGCGATTCGGGCCGGAAGCTCGTGACGGTGACGAACGAGACGAAAACGATCCAGGGCGTGAACGCGACCATCGTCCGCGAGACGACGGTCCTCGAGGGCGAGGTCGTCGAGGTCACGCAGGACTGGTACGCCCAGGATCGCGAAGGCAACGTCTGGTACCTCGGCGAGGATACGCTGTCCTTCGAACGAAGGAGCACCGTCTCGGACGCGGGCTCGTGGGAGGCTGGCGTCGCGAACGCCCGCGCCGGCATCATCATGCACGCGACCCCGCCGGCGAACGGGTCGTACTACCAGGAGTACGCGCCGAACGTCGCCGAGGACATCGCGCGCGACGTGGCCGCGAATCATACGCTCGAGGTTCCGTTCGGCAACTTCACCGACGTCCTCGTCGTCCGCGAGACGGACCCGCTCGACGGCGACGTCGAGTGGGCCTACTATGCTCCGGACGTCGGTCTCATCGCGGAAGCCGCCGCGGACGGATCCGAGGTGCTCCGCCTCGTCGAGGTGCGCACCATCGGCGAGCGGTTCGCGAGCCTCGACGAATGGCGGAACGCGACCGCTGCCGAGCGCGAGGCCATGGAGACGAACGTGACGAACGCGTCGATCGTCGACAATGAGTCCTCCAACGACTCCGTGAATGCGACGCGGGACGAGCCGCTCAACGTGACGCCCTAACGTTCGCTTCGAGCAGCGCCTTCATCTTCCCGAGCTGCTTGCGCTGGAGACGGCGGTTCATGAGCCAGACGAGCGGCGCCATGAGCTTCATGGCGCTCGCGAGCGGCACGTCGACGTCGCGCGCCCTTGAACCTTCGGCCCGTCAGCGTTCGCGGCTCGCGCGGAGCGTCGCGGCCTTGAGGTGCGGACCGAGAACGACGGCGCGCTGGCGCGCGCGCTCGGGGTCCATCTGGTAGAGCCTCCCGCCCACGGTGCTCGCCATGCCGTCGGGGGCCGGGTGCGACAGGAGTCGCGCGGTCGCCGCGTCCACGGGGGCGCGACCGCCCGCGTTCGTCGCAAGGCCCGTCGCGTCGCGGCGGCGCTCCCGCCAAGCGAGCCACGCCACGGCTCCAAAGTAGAGCCCGTGGATGAGGAAGAACGACAGGCTGTCGACGAGCACGACCGGCTCCTGCGAGCCTGGCGCAACGACCTCCTTCCAGAGATGGTCGATGGCGTGCCCGTACACGAAGAGAAGCGTCGGGACGATGAAACCGAAGAAGTACACGAAGAACACCCCGACGCCGACGAAGTGGAGGACGCCGTACATCCGGATCCATCGCATCTCGCGGGCGGAAGCGTTCGGCTCGGGGACGTTGCGCCAGCGGGGCCAGGCCCACGCGAAGCGGCGGCGCAGCCACTGGCGCGCGTCGCCGTAGAGGTTGCGGCATTCGAGCCCGTGCGCGACCATGTAGTAGACGTCGGTGCGCACCTGGAAGAAGAATTGGAAGAGCACGATGAGGAGCGACCCGAGGATGAAGAGACGCGCGACCGTCTGGAAGCCGTCGCTCGCGAAGAGGCCGACCCCCCATTCGCGGCCCGCGGCGAGGAGGAGCGTGAGGACGCCGATGACGAACATGTCCGTCGCCATTCCCGCGGCGTAGACCTTCATGCGATCCTTGCGGGGAAGGACCCAGAGGTTCGAGGCGTCCGTCTCGACGACGAGATAGGCGAGACGCGTCGAGACGCCGAGCGACGCGCGGCCGCCGAGCGCGCGCGCCATGAGGACGTGGCCGAGCTCGTGCTTCGCGACGAGGATCGTCATGGAAGCGAAGAGCGAGAGGCCGACGATCGTGTAGATCGGCGAGACGAGGAAGTCGCTCCAGAGCGGGCGGTACCAGGCGTCCCGCGCCATGAGCGCGAGCGCGGCCGCAAAGGGCAGGAGCGTGATCCACCAGAAGAGCGGCCCCTTTAGGAAACGGAGGCGCTCCGGCGGGACGTTCTCGAAGAGCTTGCGGCGCCGCTTCGGGAGGTCCGCGCCCTCGAGCGCGACGCCGTTGATCTTCGCGACGAACCCGCCCGCCGCGATCGAGCGCACGAACGCGGCGACGTCGACGTCGCGCGCCTGCTGCGCCTTCACGACCGCGCGGGCCTTCTCGACAAACGGTTCGCGCTGGAGCGCGCGGATCACCGCGACGCCGATGGGCGGCATCTCGGCGAACGTGCCCGTGTCGTCGTTGCCGACGATGAACGTCCCGCCGCGCTCGACGATGGTGAGCGGCGCAAGCTCGACGCTGTCGATGACCGTCGGGAGGCCGGTGCCGTCCCGCGGCTTCGCTTGCGCTTGGCGATGGTAGATGCATTCGATGAGCTCGCCGTCCGCCTCGCGCAGATGCAGGGACGAACCCTGGCACCAGTCCCATTGGTCGCAGCTCACGCAGGGGCCTTTGCGGAATCGCGAGCGGTCCCCGCGGAACCAGTCGTAGCGCCGCTCCCACACGTCCTTGAGGCGCTCCTTGCGGAGGTCGCCCTGGACGCCGATCTCGCGCCGGACCTCGAGGCACGTCGCGGCCTTGCCGTCGTAGAGGACGCTCGCGATGCGCGTGCCCGCACCGCAGAAGAACATGCTTTCGCGGACGCGGCCCTCGAACGCGGCGCCGACCCAGCCGTCGCAGACCCACGCGACGCGGACGCCCGTCGCCTCGACGTTCGCGGGCTTGTTCTTCTCGGTGATCCATTCGAGCAGGTCGCGCAGCTGCTCGTTCGTGAGGTGCGTCAGCGGATCCTTCGCGCGGCCGACGGGCGAGACGGGGCCGAGGTTCCAGAGCGGGACCTTCAGCTCCTGCATGAGCGCGTACACGCCCGGGATGTCCTTCCAGTTGAGCGGCGTCGCGATCGTGTTGACCGTGATCTGCACCTTCGGGTGGCGCTCGCGCAGCTGCCGGATGGTGGACACCGCGAGATCGAAGCTCCCGTCGATGCCGCGCTGGCGATCGTGGCCTTCCTTGAGGCCGTCGATCGAGATCGTGAAGAGGCGCACGCCGCTCTCGACGAGCCGGTCGAGGAGCGCCGGGTCGCGGCCCGTGAGCATGCCGTTCGTCGTGAGCGAGACGTTGAACCGGAGGTCGCGCAGGTGGGCGACGATCTCAGAGAGGTCCTTCCGCAGCGTGGCCTCGCCGCCCGTGATGCCGATGCTGATCGTGCCGGGCGGGAAGTCCGCGGCGACCTCGGAGAAGATGCGCTTGACCTCGTCGGTCTTCAGCTCCTGGCCGTGGCGCCACGGCCCGTCGCCTTCCTTCCCCTCGACCGGGTTCCCGCAGTGGGCGCACGCGAGGTTGCACGCGAGCGTCGCTTCCCAGATGAGGCCTTCGAGCCGCGGCTCGCGGATCGCATCAAGGACGAGCCCCCGGTGCCGCGTGAGGGCGTCCTGGACGGTGAGGAGTTCGGGCAAGAGGACCGGCGCAGGCCACGACGCCGAACGCCGGCCCGACGATTCCCTACCAGGCGGCGGGGAAGTGCGTCATCACGGTGTTCGTGTGCAGACTGGTCATCTCGAGCTTCTCGAGCCACTTGACGTCGATCGTTTCCAATCCCTCACCTCCCCCGGGACGCAGCCCGGACCGTGCGTGACAGGGCTTGGCAGGGTAAGGCTGTTTCGCACAGCCCGTTCCCGACTTGCGGTGAAAAAGACCGGGGTCACCCGACACCTTCGGCCCGATCAAGAGCGTCCTGCGCCGCCAGTTCAGCGACGGGCCTCGGCCTCGCCGAGCACGACATCGCGTGCCCCGACCGCGCGCCCTTCACGCTCCACATCGCGCAGGGGACGCTGCGGCGCCCGCGCGGGAAGCCTGTTCGCGCTCGAGATCGGCGAGCCCTGCCGCCTGCCGCGCATGCTCATCGTGCCGCCTGCGGGACGGGGATGGACGGGGGCGGCGTATTGGTTTGCGG